>JAHFDV010000028.1 GCA_023248815.1 Myxococcales bacterium | reverse complement strand
GCGGGGTAGCAGCGATAGACCTCGCCGCGATCGTCCATCACGAAGTACTGCGAGCCCGCGCCGCAGAGCTGACCCTTGAACGAGTGCGTCACGGCGCCTGTTCGGTTGTGACCCCCGAGAGCGAGAAGGATGCGTTCTTCGTCCTCGTCGTAGTCGATGACCTCGCTGTTTTGCTTCTCGGGCTGAATCTTGAATCGCAGCCCCGCGTCCTCGAACTTCGCCGCCATGGTCTCGAGGTGCGGCACGAACGCCTTCGTTGCAACCGTCGTCACGCAAACGTGCGGCTTCGGCAGCTCCGGATCGCGGAGAGCTTGGACGAGAGCTTGAAACCATGCTGCCTTTGCGATGAAGGCGTCGATGTCCGTTACGTATTCCGGGTGAAGACTCAGCGAGAGCACGCGCAGCCTTCCTTTCGCGCAGTTCGCGAGGCGTTCGAGCTTCTCTTCCTTGGCGGAGAAGTTCGTGACCATGGAGACCAGGTGATCTCTCTCTGCGAGCCCCGTCACGATCGTGTCGATCGTTGGGTGCACGAGCGGCTCACCGCCGGAGATCTTCACTTCCCAGGTGCCCTGGAGCTTTGCGAACGAAGCGAGAAAGCGATCGGTGTCTCTCGCCCAGCGTCCGCGGTCGTCCTTGAAGCGCTGCGTGCAGTAGCTGCACCGGTAGTTGCACGTCGTGTTGACGTTCCAGCTGACGGTTCCCGCGAGGTTCACGCGATTCCCTCGATCATGCCGCGGTTGGCGGGGACGGTGCACGGACAGATGTCGTAGCCACAGGCGAGAGGTCCCGAGCCGCGAGCGAATTCACCGCGGAGCACGTTTCCGAGAAAGCCCTCTTTGTGACGCTTCGCCGTGCGACACGACCACGCGTCGCCGTTCTGCATCAAGACGAAGTAGTCGGTGCCGGCCCAGCAAAGTCTGCCGCGATAACTCGGAGCCGTGTTCGCGGTGCGTGGCGTCGGAGACTTTCCAATCAAGCGTTCGATCCGAATGACGTCGGTTGCCTCGTAGGGGAACGTGCTGCCCTCGTGCTTCATGATCTGCGGAAAGATCGTGAGGCCGTCCTTTGCCAACATCTCTTTCGCAGCTTCGAACGCCTCGAGCCGTTCGGGCACGAGGACGCTGTTGATTACGAGACGTGTCTCTGGGCTCATCCACTCACGAAGACGTTTCGCTTTCTCCGCGAATGTCGCGACGTCGGTGTGCTCGAGATGAAGGCTCGCACTGACGACATGAAGGCGCCCACGCGTTAGGGTTGCGAAGCGTTCGAGAAAGGGGAGGGGCGCGGAGAGGTTCGTGAGAATCGAAAGCGTGTGGGAGGTGCGCTGGACGAGGCCCGGGAGAATGGCATTCAGAAAGCCCTTGAAGGCGAATGGCTCGCCCCCCGTCATCTTGATTTCCCAAGGGGTATCGAAAGACGCGAAGAAGTCGAGGAAGCGTGCGACCTCATCGTCGCTGGGGTGACCCACTCGATAGATCTTGCTTTGGATGCAGTAGCTGCAGTCGTAGTTGCAGACACCGCACACTTGCCACTCGCAGGTCGGAGCGCGTTTGCCGGACCTCACTCTCCGGCACCCACGGCTTCTAGAGAGCCTGCGGGATCGAGAGAGCCCGTGACCTCGCGAGCGCGTGTAGCTCCATAAGCCCTTTCGAACTTGTTTCGCAGCGCGACGTTCTGATTCACTTTGCCGCACTGGAAGCAGCTCGCGAGGTAGTCGCCGCGACGCATTCGGTCGCGAAACGCCTGCCACGCAGCGCCTTGCCAGAGCTCCGAGAAAGGCGCTTCTGCGAGATGGCCGACCTTCGTTTCGGTGTTGCAGCAATAGAGCACCGTTCCGTCGACAAGAACTCGCGCGTACGTGTAGCCGACGAAACAGCCGATCTCGCGCATTGGGGCCGTGGAGCGTCCGCCCGTGCGAAGTTGCTGCTCGAAGACGTCGAGGTTCGTGGGGATGCCTAGTTCCGCGGAGCGATCCATCGCGCGCGCGATTCCTTCGCCGAGCAGCCACTCCTTCTGCGGCCCTGTCATCGCGCTCGACTCAGTTCCGCGCTTCAAGCTCGCGAGCTTGAAGTTCACGCGAGAGCCGGCGTTCTGTGCCGCGAAGTCGACCATTGCGGGGACTTCCGTCGCATTCGTTCCGCAGATCACCTGCACGTGCTTGAAGCGACGTTGCGCTTCCGAGAACTGACGCAGCATCGTGCGAAGCTTGATCCACTCGGCGGACCGAAAGCTCGGGTGGAACGCGAGATAGCTTGCCTCCGTCGCTCCGTGCACGCCGATCAAGAGCTCGTCGACGCCCTGCTCGAGGAGGCGCTCCGCAGATGCCATCACGAGATTCGTGATGATGGTGAGATGAAGACCACGCCCTTTGACGAGCGCGATGAGCGCGTCGATGTCGGGGTGAGTGAAGGGCTCGCCCATGCCCGAAAGGATCACCGCGCGAAGGCCTCCGAGCTTCGAGGCATCTTCGAGGAGACTCTCCACCTCGCGCACTTCGACACGCTTTCTTTTCCAGACCGTGTCACGAGGTACGAGAAGGAGGGGAGAGTGATCCCAACACGTGATGCAGTTCGTGTTGCAGCCATTCGTGATGTCGATGTGAATGGTTTCGGGGCCGACACGCGGTCGACCTTCATGCACGCCAACGAGCGGGAGAGCGATCTTGGAGGCGGGCTTCAGCGAAGGACCGGAAGGACTCATGAGAGCTCGCCCTTGTGCGCGATGGCGGCGATCTCGACGAGGCTTCGGCCGCTGCATTCTCGAAGAAGCTGCGCGATGCCTTCCGAGAAGCGCTCGGGTTCGTTCATGGCTCGGATGGAGATGCTATCGACGATGGTCGCGGCGCTCGTCCAATCCGAGTAGTCCGCGAAGCTCTCGACGACTTCGCGAAACACGCGCAGGCGATCTGGGGCGAGTGAAAAGGAGACTTCGGTCGAGCGCGCCACCCGCAACGCAACGTCGCTCGGAATGCCGGCCTGGCGTGCCGCGCGCACCACGCCCTCGAACGCGGCGAATCCCGTCTTTTGTATGCCCAACGTGCGAACGAGATCGGCCAGCACATCTGCCGCGAACGACGTCTCGAGTCCGAGGGAAAGAAAGGCATCGTCGATCATCTCTTCTGCCGCTTCGACTTCGGCAAACGGATAAATGAGGCGCATGAGATCTGCCGCGAGCTCTCTCGCATGATTCTTCTCGACGGAGCGGACGGGGCCGCCTTTCAACAGCTCGTCGATGTTGGCGACGAGCATTTCTGTGGAAACCGGCATCGAAAGAACACGTACGCCGCCTTTCTTTGCGGCACGCTCTGCGCGCGCGTGCTGGTCGTCGGCAACTTTACGCTGCGGCAAGAACACTGTCGGCACGCCGCCTTGGCCGAGCTCGACCGTCGTGTTGTATCCGGCAGCGCTCACCGCGACATCGAACGCGCGAACGAGCGAAGCGACGGGCTCGTGATGGATGAACGTGACGTGGGCTGAACGCTCCCAGCTCCCGCGAAAGAGAGGTCCTGCGCCGGCGACGATGTGAAACCGGTCGACGGAGCGCAATGATCGCACTAGTCCGAGCAATTGATCGCTGGCCGTGGGATCGCCTCCACCCCCTGCCGAAACGTAAACGACCTGTCGATCCGTCTCGATGCCGAGCACTCGCCGCGCATCTTCGCGCGAGAGAAGCTCGAAGGCCTCGCGATGCGCGACGGGGCCGTAGTAACGCGTGCGAGAATCCATCCCTTTCGGCAAGTGGAGCGAGGCATCACCCTTCGCTTCTGGGACGAGCAGGAGATCGTAACCAAAGAATGCATTCTGCACGTCCGTTCGCCCGGCGAATTCGTGCAGCATCGGACGGGCAACGAGCGCGCGTTTTTTTGCGAGATCGAGCGCAGCCGGGAGCTCCCCAAAGGAGCCTTGTGGAAACGTATCGACGACGAATAGGTCCGGCCGAAGGAGACCGAGCGTGTGCCACACCCACTGCTTCGCCAGGGCGAGATAGGTCGTGCGGTCGAGCTTGGCGTTGGTGACGATCGTCTTGGAAGGGACCTTGAACGAGGCGAAGTCCTCCCGAAAGAGCAGCTGGTCGGCTTCGCTCGACGTCAGAAAATAGAACTCCGCGCCTCGTGGAAGCCATGTCGCGTAACGACGCATCCATTTGGCGAGAGCAAGAAGCCGCGTGACGTGGCCCGTGCCCGTGCCATTGACGGCATAGAAGACGATGCGAAAGCGCTCTTTCATCGGTGGGCCTCGTGCGTCAGGACGCGTCGACGAACGTTTCGTCCGACGTTTGGTCTTCCGAGCGCTCACGACGTGCGTGGAGATCGCCGAGCGCGCCTCGCGCATCGCCCGAATCGTATTGGCTAGCGTCGTAGGTGTAGTTCGGGTGGGCTCTCCGAAACGAGGCGACTTCGGGAACGAAGTCTCCGTCGACACGTCCGTCCGTCATGAGGTCCCACCAGAGAAAGTCCTGGAGAAAGCTCGCCCGCTGATAGTCACGGAATTGGTAGACGGATTCGTAGCTTCGTTCGAATCGGCTCCAGCGCTTTTGATAGCGACTGCCCGTGCGGTCGCCGAAGCGCTTGTCGAACTTGTCGCGCGGAAAGCGCATCGACGCTTTCTTGGGCCGACTGAACTTCTGGATGTCTTTTTCGAGTCCCTGGATTTCACGCACGAGCGAAGTACGCGTCTCGCCGACATCGTTCTTGATGATCGCATCGAGATATTGCGTCTGGTGCGTCAGCCCGGCGGCGCGCTTGTAGAGAAGGTCGAGCGCCGGAAAATGAGCGAATCGTGGACCCATGGCGGCGGGCGGAACTTGCAGCACGAAGTCGGTCACGCGTCGCTGTAGCGCCGAGAGATGTCGCGGAACGACCGTTTGCAGGGCCTCGAAGCGGCCCTTGTGCTCCGCCTCGAGCGCCTCGCTCATCTTGATCTCCGCTCGGAGGCGTTCGGCCTCGGCCGCGAGCGGGCCGATCGAATCTTGTGCCCTCCGCACTTCCTCGCGAACCTCCGAGAAGAACTGTTTCTCGGGGAACTTCTCCAAAATCTCGTCGCCCGCTTTCCAATCTTCGTAGTAGCTGACGCGCCAAAAGCCGGTCGAGTACTCGCTCGTCCCGTAACCGCTCGTCACGAGCGCTGGAAAACGCGGATGGCTCGTGCGGGCCAGCGTTTCACGAAACGGTGCGATGTAGGTCTCGAGCTCTGCGAGCTTTCGCGTGAGGCTCCCAGTACGCGGATGACAGAGCAGCTCGCGATTTGCGTAGCGAGGATCGTTTTCAATCGCACGCAGCCGAAGAGCGAGCTCGTTGCGCTCTCGCTCGGCTGCCTCGCGAGGTCGATCGGTCAAGATTTGCTGAAACCCCGTGACGTTGGCCGCGATGTCGATCGCCTCTTGCGTCCATTCCGAAACGAGCATGCGCGCGAGGTCGTTGCAGGCGGCCGAGTGCGCCGTTGCCAGCTGAGCGCGTCGCTCGTGGTGTTGATGGAGGTAGCCATCGGCCTTGCCGAGCTCGCGCTTCAAGAGCCCGAGGCGCTGTTGCGCTGCGCGCAGAAACTCCTGCGTCGAGTAAGTCACGAAAGCGCCCCTCGTCGCCGAAGCTCCGAAAGAAACATGCTCGCGTAGCGAGAGAGCTCTTCTTCGCTGGAGATATCGTTCTCGTCGATCAAGAAGAGATAGAGCGACCCATCGCGCATCTTTTGCTCGAGCGTGACGAGCACGTCAGCGGTGAACTCCTCGCGATCGCCGGCTTCGGTCGTGATGAACTCGAAGCCGATGCGGCGCTTCGAATCGTAGCCGTCGAGTGTCACCGAGATACCGGCCTCCTCGAAGCGGACATTTTCAGCGATCTCGAGCCCTTCGGCTCGAAAAAGCGTGGCGAGAAGAAGCGATCCTTTGCGCTCATCCATGGGGGTTCGCGATGCTCGCAGAGTCTCGACGTCGCGAAAAGAAGGAAGGTCGCCTATCGACGCGGGCCCCACCCGAGAGCCGTGAGGCAGGCTAGTGCGGCTTGGGCACTTTCGCGTGAATCGAATTCGCTTCTTGGAAAGGTGACGACATCTCGAGCGATGCCGAGGCGCGAGAGCTCCGCCGCATTGCTCGATTGGCTTGGATCGATCGCCGACGTGCTCGAAAGGGCGACGAAGGGAAGGGCGAGGCTCGCGGCGCGTGCGGCTCGAACCGTTGCGCTCACGTCATGCAGTACGCCGATGCGGTTCGGCGCGACGAGGACGACCTTTGCCGCAAAGCGCGCGACCATCCGCGAAGCGAGATCGAGATTGGTCGTCGTGTCGCCGAGGGGCGAAAATAGCCCGCCCGCAGACTCCACGAGGACGAACGAGGCAGTGCTCGCGGCGATGGCTCGCTCGAGGGTCACGACTATCGCGTCGACATCGATGGACGCACCGGTGTCTCGCGCGGCGAGATGCGGAGAAATCGGATCGACGAACGTCAGAGCCCCCGTCTCGACGAACGCGGCGCGCGCAGCCTCGCGCAGCGCTTTGGCATCTGCCCCTTCGCGCGATCCGCGAGGCACGCCCGTCTCGATGGGCTTCAGTCCCAGTGACGCGTGGGTCTCACTCGCGGCATGAAGGAGCGTGCGGCTGACGTGCGTCTTCCCGACGTCAGTTCCGGTACCGACCACACAAAGGATCATCTTCGAGTCGTTCGTCACGCAGGACAGCGTATCGCGGTCACGGCGCGGATGTCTCGTCGGCGACGCGCTAGGCGACCGGTCGGCGAGTCGGGCCGTCAGTGATCGGCGATGGGTGCTGTGCCAGCCTTTGGTCTCCCGAGAAATAGGATCAGCGGGAGAGTCACGACGATGAGCACCGCGGTTGCGCGGAACGTGTCGTTGAAGGCCATGACGGCGCCTTGCAATCGTGCACTTCCGTCGAGCACGGTGAGAGCGCGCGCTTGTGCCTGGGCCGCGTCGGCACCTTTTCCGATGAATCCAGAGGTGAGCATCGCGAAGCGAGCCTGCACCGCCGGATCCGTGATCGAAAGATGCGCGACGACGGATGCACGATGAAGCGTCTGGCGGTTGTCGAGAAGCGTGCTCAGGAGTGCGACGCCGATGCTGCCGCCGAGCTGACGCGTGAGATTGTAGATCGCGGTCGACGCCGCGACGTCTTTCTTCGGAATCGGTCCAAGAGCGGCCATGCTCAGTGGGAGAAACATCATCACGGTTCCGAAGGAGCGGACGACGAGCGGCCAGGCCAGATCGTCTGCCGAAGTCATCGGAGTCAACTGCCCGAGCCACAAGACGGCGAATGCGAGCGTGACGCCGCCAGCAAAGAGGATGGCGCGCGGGTCGAAGCTCTTTAGGAGCCGTGCAGCGATCGGCATCGCGAAGGCAGAGGCGAGGGCGCCTGGCAAAAGAAGCATGCCCGTCTGCTGTGACGTGTAGTGCATCACGCTCGACGCGAAGATCGGTATCGAGAACAGCGCACCATAGAGTGCCATTCCAATGACGATGGAGAGGGCGCTGCCGGCAGCCAGCGAGCGATAGCGAAACACGCGGAGGTCGACGACGGGATCCTTCGAACCGAGGGTGCGGACGACGAAGAAAATGATGGATCCGATCGCGACGAGCGCCGAAAGGGTGATCCATGGGGAGTCGAACCAATCCTCGGAGTGGCCTTCTTCCAAGAACGTCTGAAAGCACCCGAGACCGAGCGCCAGAAGACCTATCGACCACCAATCGATGGGGGCCTTGGGTCCCACGCGTTTCGCGTCCTTGGGCAGCGCCGAGATACACATGAAGACGGCTGCGATGCCGACGGGCACGTTGATGAAGAAGATCCAACGCCAGCCGATGTTCGTGACGATGTATCCACCGAGCGTCGGGCCGATGACCGGGCCCGCGATGACGATCGCGCCGAAGAAGCCCTGCGCCATGGCCTGCTCCTCACGCGGAAACGTCTCGAAGAGAATCGCCTGCGCTTTGGCGAGCAATCCGCCACCGCAGAGTCCCTGGAGAATTCGCGCGACCGTCAACATCCAGAGCGAGTTGGAAACGCCGCAAAGAACGGAAGAGATTGTGAAGCCGATGAGCGAGAAGAGGAAATAGTTCTTCTTGCCGAAGCGAACACCGAGCCAGGCGCTGAGAGGAAGGATGATGACGTTCGCGATCGCATAGCTCGAGACGACCCAGCTCATCTGCGTCAGCGTTGCCCCGAGCGAAGCCTGCATCTCCGTCAAGGCGACGTTGACGATGGAAGTATCGATGACCTCGAGAAGCGCGCCGAGCGCTACTGCGATGGCTACCAGCCACTTGTTGGTGCCCGCATCGGCCTTCGGTGCGGATCCGAAGGCTGCCGGGGAAGACGCCGAAGCGAGAGTCGACATGTCACTTCCCCGTATCGATCGAGAGCTCCGAATTCATTCCAGGGCGAAGAGCGATGTTCGCGGGAAGGTCACGGATGTGCACGCGAACGGGAACGCGTTGAACGACCTTCGTGAAGTTTCCGCTCGAATTGTCGGGCGGAAGAAGTGCAAATCGCGAACCCGTCGCGACGGAGAAGCTCTCGATCTCTCCTTTCAGTTCGAGACCGGGGAAAGCGTCGATCGAAATCTTCGCCGGCTGCCCGACGCGCATCTTTCCGACTTGCGTCTCTTTGAAGTTCGCAGTCACCCACACCGCTTGCGTCGGAACGAACTGCACGATGGGCACGCCTACGGACAGCGTTTGCCCGACGGCCACGGATTTTTTGGAAACGATGCCTGCCGCTGGCGCCGTGATCTTCGTATAGGAGAGATCGAGCGCGGCGAGCTCGCGAGCGGCGGCCAGCTGGTCCACGAGCGCATGCGCGGCTTTGGCGCGAGCCTCGGCTTGCAATACGAACACGTCGACGTCGCGTGCTTGTGCAGCTTTCGCGGAAGCTTCTTCGACGCGACTCGACGCCTGCGCCGCCATCGAACGGAGCGACGCCACGTAGGCGCGGGCCTGCGCAAGCGTCGCATTGGCCGCGTCAGCCGTCGTGTTCACGCGGTCGAGCTCCGCTTGCGAAATGGCGCCCGACTTCAAGAGCAACTTTCCGCGCTCGCGCTCGGAGGCGGCCTGCGAAAGATTCGCCTGCGCGACCGTGACACGTGCCTCCGCCTCGGCGATTTGATCGCGCGAGCCCGTCGCTCCCGCGCTCGCGGCGTAGAGCGAGGACGCCGTCACGCTCTTGTTCGTCTTTGCATTCATCGCGACGATGCGCGCCTCTGCGTCGGCCGCCGATGCACTCGCGACCGCGGACGCAAGCGTGGCTTCGGCTTGCGCGAGCTTCGCGCGCGTCGGGGCATCGTCGATCTCGGCGAGGATCTGGCCAGCAATGACGGCCTCGTTGTCCGTGAAGCTCACCTTCGTGACGACGCCCGCGATGCGGGGAGCCAGCGCAACGACATCGGCGTCGACCTGCGCGTCGTCGGTCGATTCGATGGCGCGATGCGCGAACCAGTAGGTGCCCACGCCAAGCGCCGCAACACCCAGCACCGCAAATAGAATGGGGCGCTTGCTCTTTTTAGGAGCGGCTGGAGGGGCAGGACTTTCGACGACCGGACTAGGGGCGTCGACCGCGTGTGGGTCTTGCGCCTTGGGGTTTTCGCCTTTTTCGGCGCCGTCGAACTTCGAGGGGGCGGGGCGATCCATTACTGCCGTGCTCATGAAGTGCTCTTTCTTGCGTCGGAAGAAATAGGCGCATTTCGCCGTCGTCACTAACGCAACTAGTGATTGCCTTAATTCATAAACTCTTTGGCTTGCAAAAGCAACTAAGAGTTGCGATGTTTTGGGGGTGAAGGGAACACGACCCACGACAGGTAAGAGGACGGGCGGAAGAAGCGCTCGCGTTCTCAAGCAGGTGCTCGACGCCGCGATCAAGGTCCTCGCGCAAAGGGGTTACGCGGCGTTGCGCATCGAAGAGGTTGCGGAGCTCGCAGGAGTGTCGAAGACGACCATCTACCGTCGCTGGCCGACGAAGCCGCCGCTCGTCGCCGCCGCCATCCGAAGTGCGGCAGGGCAGGAGGAGGCTCTCCCGGACACGGGCGACGTCGAAAAAGATCTCTACCTTCTCGTGAGGCGCTCGGCACGTTTCATCTCGACGCCGACGGGGCGCGCGATTGGGACGATCATTCCCGCCGAGCGCGGTGACCCCGAGGTCGAGGAGCTCACTCGCTCTCTCCGCGCGAGCGGTACCGCGCGACGCATGGAGGTTCTCAATCGCGCGATTCGCCGAGGCGAGCTTCCGAGCGATGCCCCCGTTTCGTTGATGCTCGAGGCGATATTCTCCCCGCTGATGCAACGCAAAATTCGTTTCGAAGAGCCACTCTCGGATCAGAGTCTGCGCGTCCTCGTACGCCTCGTGGTGAACGGAGCGAAAGCGGGAATGAAGATCCCGCGCGTGGAACCCAAGATGGCCGGAAAAAGCGCTGGCAGTAGTGGTGCTTCGCGTCGGCGCCTTCCAACTCGCGCGCTTTGAGTTCAGAATACAATCCCCCATGACTCAACCGCGCCGCGTCCTCACGGGAATCAAACCAACGGGACATCTCCACCTCGGGAACTACCTCGGAGCCATCAAGCCATCGATCGAGCTCTCGCGCGAGGGATCGGGAATCTTCTTCGTCGCCGACCTTCATGCGCTCACGACTCTCAGGGACGGTGCACTCGTGCGAAAGCTATCGCGCGAGGTCGCAGCTACTTGGGTGGCGCTCGGGCTCGACGTCGAGAAGAACATCATCTTCCGTCAGTCCGATCTCGCGGAGATCCCTCTTTTGAACTGGGTGCTCGCTTGCAACACGCCCGTCGGCCTTCTCGAGCGCGCGCACGCCTACAAGGCCGCGCGCGACAAGGGAGACTCCGTGAACACGGGCCTTTTCACTTATCCCGTCCTCATGGCGGCAGACATTCTCGCGTTTCGATCGACGCATGTTCCGGTCGGGCAAGATCAAAAGCAGCACGTCGAGATCGCGCGCGACCTCGCGAGTAGCTTCAATCACGCCTACGGCGACCCGAAGGCCGAGGTCGGCATCCTGACGCTTCCCGAGCCGATGATTCGCGAAGAGGTCGCGACGATTCCCGGAATCGATGGTCGCAAGATGAGCAAGAGCTACGACAACCAGATTCCGATCTTCGCGGATCCAAAAGAGCTCAAGAAGCGCGTGTTCGCGATCGTGACGGACAGCACTCCGATGGAGGAGCCGAAAAATCCGGACACGTGCAACATCTATGCAATCTACAAACTATTTGCGACCGCCGAGCAATCGGCAGATCTTGCGGCGAAGTATCGCGCGGGGAACTTCGGCTGGGGCCACGCGAAAGCGGCTCTCCTCGAGCTACTGACGACGACGTTTGCACCGTATCGCGCGAAGTACGACGAGCTCATCGTCGAAGGATCTGCGCTCGACACGATCTTGCTGCGCGGCGCGGAGCGCGCGCGAGCCATCGCGCGTCCGGTGTTGGCCGACGTACGGCACGCGGCGGGAATCTGAACGCCTAACTCGCCGCTCGCCCTCGCACCGATCCGGGGCGGATCATTTTTGAACCGCCGCCATTTGCGCGCACCACTCTGCCTTCGAACACGATTCGAAAGGCTCGGCGCGCACCATGCGAAGAACGACACTCCGAAATATCTCACGACGACGCACGATCGCACTCTTGGCGACGGTGTCGGCGCTCCCGCTCGCGGGCGTCGCATGCGGAGAAACGTACTACTTGGATGAGGACGATTTCTACCGAGGCGACTCCTCACTCCCAGCCGATGATCCAGCGCCCGCAGTTAGTCCGGCGGATCCCGGCCCGGAGTTCGTCGACGCCGTCAGCACGAAAGCAAAGCCGATCTCCGGCGGAACGCTGGCGGTAGAAGGGAACCTCGCCGTGGCGGCCGATCCCGAGCGTGACCGCGTCTCGATCGTCGATCTGAATATGGCGAGCGTCGCCAATCTCGACCTTCCTCAGGGCTCAGAGCCCGGTCGTGTTGCCATCGAAGGTGCGTCGAGAGCGCATGTCGTCCTTCGAAGTGCGGGAGCCATTGCGTCGATCGATCTCGTCGCCAAAAAGGTGCTGCGCACGACGCCCGTCTGCCGTGTCCCACGCGGGATCGCCATCGACACGGGCAAGTCCGAGGTCGTCGTCGTGTGCGCGGAAGGGCTCCTCGTCAGACTCGATGCTGCTACGGGCGAGATTGTTTCGAAGAACGCGATCCGTGACGACGCACGCGACGTCGTCGTCGTGCCCTCGACCGGAGAGGTAATCTACGACCGATTCCGAACGGCGGAAGTCGAATCGGATCGCAGAGGAACGCTGCAGCCGGAAGGGGCGGCCACGCGCGTTGCGTGGAGAATGGTGGCGGTGCCAGGATCCGATACGCCGGCCGTGATCGAACAGGAAGTCAGGGATCCTGCAAGTGAAGGAAGTAGTGTCGCCCAAGTTTATTACGGCGCGTTGAATTCACCCGCGAGCACGTCCATCGTGGCCCCACGGGTGCAACGACCCAATGACCGGGCGCTGACATTCCCAACGGCGACCCTTGCCGTCGATATTGCCGCCACCGAGCGAGTCATCGCGATCGCCGCTGCGGGCAACTCACACACGCCGCGCCTGCCCCAAGTGCTCATGGCGCTCCTCCCGTCCAAGCCACTCCTCCCGTCGACGGGACTCGGTGCTGTCTCGGCAAATGCTCTCGCACCGAAAGACTTGGCGCCTCTGGAAGTCCTCGTAAAAGGCCAGGTCACCTCCGTCGCCATGTGGAAAGACGATACGGTCGTCGTCCAGTCGCGTGAACCTGCGACGCTCTCTTTCATTCGCTACGGTATCTCGTCGCAATCGGTCGTACAGCTACCGTCCGCAGAAGGACGGTCGCCGCTGACGATCGATCTCGGGGGGGAGTCGGTGGAAGATCGCGGCCAAGCGATCTTTCACGCCAACACGGGCGGACGCATCGCGTGCGCTTCGTGTCATGCGGAAGGTGGCGACGACGGTCGGACATGGCTCTTTCCGAACGACGGGAAGCGTCGAACGAGCTCGCTGCTCGGAACGTTTGCAGGGACGGCGCCCTACCACTGGATGGGAGAAGAAAGAGACCTCGACGCGATCGTGCGGAACGTCTTCCAGAAGCGCATGCAGGGGCCAACGTTGGACGCCTCCTCGCGTGCAGCGCTCAAAACGTGGCTCGAACGATTGCCGGCGCCCATCGCCTACGAAGCTCCGAGCGAAGCATCGCGGAAAGGGGAGATCATCTTCGGCGCTCGGTGCGCGTCGTGCCACGCCGGACCCGCGTTCACGAACAATGCGACGGTCGACGTGGGTACCTCGAACGGTCTCTCGACGTCGGAGCCATTCCAAGTTCCGTCCCTCGTCGGCCTTTCGACGCGCGCTCCCTACATGCACGACGGCTGCGCAAAAACGCTCGGCGATCGCTTCTCTCCTATGTGCGGCGGGAAGAACCATGGAAACGCGGCGGCGCTGACCCCCATGGATCGAGAAGACCTCATCTCCTATTTGAAGACACTCTGAGAGCTGCTTGGCAGGCCGCGCGAAATCTCTAATGAAACCGCGCAAGACGATCGGCGCCGTTCGATTGTTGACCCGTGATCCGGGTGCTAAGCCACTGTCGAACCGGATGCATTCATTCGAAGTTACGCCACCCGAAGGAGCTCCCGTTCCTCCGCATTCGCGAACTTCATTTCTCCGCGTCGCCACGCGCGAGACGGCGCTTCTCGATGACACGGCGCTCGTCCGCGAAATCGAAGCAGGCGACATCCCCGCAACGACGACGCTCTACGATCGGTACTCGCGCGATGTCGAACGAGTGCTCCTCAGCATCATCGGACCATCGATCGACATCGAAGATCTCGTTCAAGAAGTATTCATGAAAGCGCTCGCTGGAATCGCATCACTCGAAGAGCCCTCGCGTCTTCGGTCGTGGCTCGTCGGCATCTCGGTGTTCTCAGCACGAGACTGGCTCCGGCGAAAGGTGCGAAAGCGCTGGCTCTCGTTCGTCGCCGACTACGACGACGACACGACCGCACGCCCGGAGCCGAGCATCGAAACGTCCGACGCCCTCCGAAAGACGTACGAGGTGCTTTCGCGAATGCCCGAAGAAGAGCGGATCGTATTCTCTCTGCGCTTCGTCGAGGGTCTCGAGCTCACTGAAGTTGCGCTCGCTTGTGATCTCTCGCTGTCGACGGCGAAGCGCCGCATCGGCAAGGCGGAACGGCGCTTCCTCCTTCACGCAAGGCGTTGCCCCGTCCTCGGGCCACTCGTCGCCGAAGGCCCACGCTGGGGGACGCGGTGAAACCTTCGCACCTGCAACCTTCGCAGCCGTCGCTGTCGTCGCTGCTCGGCTCCGACCTGGATGGTCATCGATTGAGCGACGAGGCGCACGAGCAGATTCGCGCGCGGATTGTGGCTCATGCAACGAAAGGCGGAACACCTCCGCTTCGCGCCTGGCCGAAGGCGCGCTTCGGTGCGAAGAGCTTCCGCGTGCTTGCGGCCGCTGCGGGCGTGCTGGCGCTCATTGGAGGTGTACGCATCTTCAAGGATCGTCCCCTCCGCTACGAAGTGAAGGGCATCGGGCACGAGGAAGGCTTCATCGCTGCGTCCAAGGACGAGAGCGCGCCCGTTCTTTTCTCGGATGGAACCGAATTGACTCTCGCGCCGCTCGGTAGAGCACGCATTGGCTCGGTCGACTCGCGCGGCGCCGAGATCAATCTCGAAGCGGGAGAGATTCACGCCAAGGTGACACACCGCGAGAAGACGCGCTGGAACGTCAACGCCGGGCCGTTCACCGTGCATGTGACGGGCACGGAGTTCATCACCAAGTGGGATCCCTCGACGCAGGCCGTGCGCGTGACGCTCATCGAGGGAAGCGTTCAAGTGTCGGGATGTGGCGTCGAAAGCAAGAGGGTCGCCAAGGGCGAAGAGCTGACCGCGGCATGCTCGGCGACCGGAGCAACCCCGGTCCTTTCGACCTCCCATCCGCGAGACGACGAAAAGCCGAGGGAAGATCGAACGCCTTCGTCACGCGGGCTGAATTTGGTCGAGCCTTCCGCGAGCAACGTTAAGCCACGCGATCTCGCCAAGCCGCGCGTCGGATCGATCGACGACGATCCGGCCTTCGTCGAGAGCGGTGATCTCGATCCACCGCCGCCGTCGACGGAAGACGTGACCGACAAGAAGCCGCCACATCTGCTCGATCCGAAACCCGCGAGCGTCGAACGAACGCACACGCCCACGACATCGGCGACCAGCGTCCAAGGCGCTGGCGCACTTTTCCGGGCCGCGAAGGAAGCTCGAGTGGCGCAGAGCTTCGACGCAGCGAAGTCGCTGTTTCTCGAAGTCAGAAAGAGGTTTCCGAAATCGGGCGAAGCAACGCTGGCGGCGTTCGAACTCGGGCGGTCGTCATTCGACCGCGATCACGATTACGTCGCGGCTACCAATTGGTTTTCGACCTATCTCGCCGAGGCGCCCAACGGCGTTCTCGCGCGTGACGCACTAGGTCGAATCATCGAGTCGCGTACGCTGAGCGGTGATGCTGCTGGCGCAAAGAAAGCTGGCGCAGAATACTTGCTGAGCTATCCGAGCGGTCCCCATGAGTCCGTTGCACGCCGCGTGACCGGGGGAAAACCATGAAGGGACTCGCAAAGTCACTTAGCGTCTCCGTTGCTTCGGTCACTGCCCTGACGGCAGCGCTATTTCCGCGAACGGCGCGCGCAGACGTCCCCTTCGTCGTTCTCGTCTCCGACAACCTCTTCGTCGACAGCGACGGGTATCAACGCGCGCTCAAGCGCGAGCTCACGGCCTCACTCTCGGCACGCGTGCTCGATTCGCAGTCGAAGACGAGCTGCACCCTCGACGCCGTCACCGAGGTTGCACGGAAGGCGATCCTCGAACGACCCCTTGATCCCGTTCTAGGTGTCGTGTGCTCACGCGGCGACGACTTCTACGTGTTTGGAGTCATCGAGCGATCGATCTATCCACGCGGTCGCGTGCACGTCGAAGGCCCCCCAGCGCAGGACACCAATCCTTCGTACGTCCAGATCTCGGAGATGCTGCGTGAAAAGGAAATCGGTAAGGGGGAATTCCGAAGCTTGGATGAAGTCGAAGAAACTCCAAAGAAGCCAGAAGCGCCGCCGACGACGCCGAGCCGAAAGTTGGCGTTCAATGATCCCGTCTCCCTGCTCTCGCAGCCCGAAGCGTTCATTCCCGTCCACGGGCCCGGCGCCCCTGCGGAGGAGGCACCATCTTCTTCCGATACCGGCCCCATCGAGGACCAGCGCATCGCCAATCGACTCGGCTACGGGCTCGCAGGAGGCGCGGGACACGTCGCGGGAGCAGAGTTTGGTGGCTCGGGAGTTGCGCTGAACTTCTACTTTCGTCCCAAGTCGCGGGTAGAGGTGGGGACCTACGCATTTCTCCAGCTCGCAGATACGGCGTCGCAGTACCGCGTTAGCTCGGGCAGCAGCGTGACGTCTTATCGCCCCGTCGCCAACATGTTCGGTTTTCGTTTGCTCTACAATCTCGTGCCTGCCGGACGCGTCATGATTCCGGTGGGTGCGGAGGTGGGCTTTATCACCTACCGACTATCCTCCGACAACGTGGAGAACGACGGATACGCGCGCGCCGTCGGTACGGCGGGCGGACACGTCGCCATCTCCTATCGTCTGATAGCGGATGAACGCGTTGGCGCGATCAATGTTGGTACGCGTCTCAGTGCTGGCAGCCTTCTCGGGTCCACTCCGAAGGGCGTGCAAGATTCCTCTAGCTCGGGAACGATCGAAGGTCCCTATTTTCTCGGCTCGGCCTTCGTCGAAGTCGCCGCCCGCTGAGCGCTCAGGGCTTCACCCAGTTGGCGGCGCTGCCGGTGTAACTCGCCCCCGCGTAATCCTTGTTTGCCGACGGGGCATATACCTTCGTCGAGAACGAGTTCGCGGCCGTGTCGACCTCGACGATGCGCACCGGATTGTCGACGTTGGAGTGGAAGCAGTTCAAGAGCTGGAAGATCTTGTTGCCCTTGTCGCCAGTGCTCTCCTTGTAGGCAGATGCGCCCACGTGTCCGCTGAACACGAAGCGAACGTTCTCGTACTTGCTGTAGAGATTGTCGAACACGTACTTCGGGCTATTGGCGCCGTAGCCGCCGTTGTCGGTTCCGATCGAGCCGTCTCCGTTCAAGTGCATGTGCGTCGCAAAGATCACGTTGTGCTTCGGATGTGCGGCAACGACGGTCTTGGCCCAGTCGACGACGACCGTACGCGGCCACAGCTCGAGCGTGACGGCCATCCAATCGACGCCACCTGCGCGAAACGTGTAGAATGCATTGTCCGATTTGTTGGCTTCGAACGTGCCGCCTAGTCCGATCCCGCGGGAGGGCGGAAACCGCTTGTTGAACTCGACGGTGTTGCGAACGTCGATCGTGGCGTTGCCGCCTGGGCAGGCGCTGCCGCCTTTGCAGACGGCGGCAGTATCGTGGTTGCCAGGCGCAATCGCGAACGGGTGTTTCAACTGATCGAACGCTTTGAACGCGTTGCTGATGCGATCGAACTGAACGGGGTCGACGTTTCCCCAGTTCGCTGCGTCTCCCGTGTGGAGCGTGAAGCGGATGTCGAGCTTGGTCCAGTTGTCGTTGATCCACGTGACGCGGTTCGTGAAGTACTTTGCAGAGTTCGCGTCCGAGAGGATCTCCTGTTGCGTGTCCGGCATCACCACGAAACTGAACTTCGTGTCTCCTGGTGCCTCGCCGCCTGCGTCCGTTCCCGGATCCGTCTTGGCGTCGTCGTTCGCTCCGTCGACGCCGGTGGGCGCATCTTCGATCGCAGTCGCAGAATCGATCCCCGATTGAGCGGCGTCGCCGTTGTCAGCGTTGTCGCTCCCGTCGTCGGGATCGGAGCTGCACGCGATGGCCAGCGCAGCGCCAGCGAGAAGACCGAGAGAAAGAAGAATGGGGGCTCGAAATCGCAAACGCATCGTGCCCTACCCTACAAGAACCAAGCCAGGTCTCGTGGAGGGATAAGGCTCGTGAATTCGGAGAAGTAGGTGGCAGTGTGTTGCACTCGGGAGACAGATCTGTCGCTCGAGGCGTCCTCGATGGACGATACGTGTCTCGGGGGGCGTGTCGTACGAGTCTGCATCGCACCTCGACCCCTATGAACGCGTCCGTGCACGCCCTTGACCGCCAGGGGCGTGCACGTAGGCTGATCAGGTGCGGAAGAATTTGGTCGTGTGGGTGCTTCCCCTCGCATCTCTCTGCGCGTGTATCGGAGCCGTTCTTCCAATCGACGGTTTCGTCGGAGACGCTTCTCTCGAACCGGACAGTCAGGCGCAGAGCGACGCCGCCGTGGGCGAAGACTCCGGCGACCTCGATGCATCGGTCCAAGATTCGCAGGCGATGGATTCTTCGCCCACCGATTCGTCGTTTCCCAATCCCGTCGACAGCGGTCCACCGAAGCTCATCGCATTCGTGACGCCGCAAGGTTACATATGGAATGACATCAGTAGTACGGGGTCTGCCGATGCGCGCTGCAATCTCGAAGCGAAAGGTCGGCTCTCAGGGCGTTTCGTGGCGTGGCTTCCGAGCGGTTCGAAGCCGGCCCCCAAACGCCTCACGCGGACCGACGGCACACAGGTAACGGGTCCGTGGTACCGCGTCGATGGTCTTCGCATCGTTCCGTCGTTGAGTGCGCTCGTGAACACGCAGAACGTCCTGCTCGAGAACGCGATCAACCTCACGGCGACGAAGACTTCGTATAGCGGCGGCATTTGGACCGGGACACGACCCGATGGCGGCGTCGGCAACGTCTGCCCCAGCAAGCCGGCGACGACGGGAATCTCGGCCGACAAGACGACCGAATGGACCGACCAAAAAGCCTTCACCGAAAACTGCAGCGCGAGCCTCGCGCTCTACTGTCTTCAAGTCGAATAGCTCGGCGCCTCCTCATTGCAAAATCCGTAACGCCGTAGGTCGCAAACGCGAAGCGCACGGGCTAAAAACGACGTATAAAGCGCGTCACGCCCTCGTAGCTCAGTTGGATAGAGCAAGGCTTTCCTAAAGCCGAGGTCGCAAGTTCGATTCTTGCCGAGGGCGCTTCTCAAACCGCAAACGAACGCGCTTCTCCGGAGTTTTGAGGTGATGCGCCCGAGAGCCCATCACATGTTCGGATGAGCGAGTCGCGCCGTCTCTCGCGACTCCAAGAACCGTGAGGTCAGATCGCCTGGCGTACGAAAATCTGCTCGAGCGTCTCGCGCTTGGGAATCACGCTCTCGATACGGATTTTTTCATCGGCGAGAGAGCCGAGAAACTTCCGCACGCCCTCGTCTCCTTCGACCTCGAACACGGCGCGGTCTCCCGCGCGATGCGACCCTTTCGCGCGTTCGCCGAGAGAGGCGAAGAGGGAATCGTCGACCCCGACGAGCGTGATCTCGCTGAACCGCTGGTCTTCGTGAATGAGCTCACTGAGTGCGCCAGACACGACGACTTCGCCCTTCTTCAAGATGCACACGCGATCGCAAAGGAGCTCGACGTCCGCGAGCACGTGACTCGAGAACATCACGGTGCGACCCGCCTTGCGTTCGGCGACGATGATGTCGCGAACTTCTTTGCGACCGACGGGATCGAGGCCGCTCATCGGTTCGTCGAGAAGAAGAAATTCGGGTTCGTGCACCAGCGCAGCGGCGAGGCCCGTGCGCTGAAGCATCCCCTTCGAGAGTTGTTTGGCGGGCCGATCGATCGCTTCGAAGATCCCCGCTTGGCGGATCACGTCTTCGACACGCGACTTCAGCGTCTTTCCCGACACGCCAGAGAGACGAGCGCACATCGAGACGAATTCACGAGGCGTGAGATACGGGTAAATGTAAGGGTTCTCCGGCAGGAAGCCCATTCGCTTTCGCGAAGCGGTCTCTCCGATCGGCGAGCCGAAGATCGTCGCCTTGCCGGCCGTGGGCGCGATGAGGCCCGTCAGCATTTTGATCGTGGTGGTCTTTCCCGCGCCGTTCGGCCCGAGAAATCCGAACGTCTCACCGCGCTTCACTTCGAAGGAGACGCTCTTTACGGCCTCGACCTTCTTCCCTGTGAAGGGCTTTTTGAAGGTCTTCTGTAGCTTGTCGACGAGGAGAACGGTTTCCGACATCGGCGTGTTCCTCTCAGCGACTCGAGTCGGGATGAGCCGACTCGGGCAATGCCGCGGCGCCGCTGTACTCGTGAAGTTTGTACTGAATCTTGCGCGTCGACATTCCCAAGATCGCGGCCGCCTTCGACGTCGAACCGCCACAGGCTTCGAGGGTCCGCAGGATCGCGAATCGCTCGATCTCGGTGATGCTCGCGCCGGGGATGTTCGGTTCGGCGTCGAGACGGTCTTGAGGCACGAGCGTCGAGGGAAGGTGCTCGATGCTCACTTGCTTCTTGTCACAGAGGACAACAGCACGCTCGATGACGTTCTCGAGCTCGCGGACGTTGCCGGGCCAGTTGTACGCGCCGAGCTTCGCGAGAGCGTCGCCCGTAAATCCATCGATGCTGCGACCATTCTCTGCGGCGTAGCGGCGCAAGAAGAAATCGGCGAGCAGCGGTACGTCTCCGCGTCGCTCGCGAAGTGGCGGAAGCTCGATCGGGAGGACGTTGAGGCGCCAATACAAGTCGTCGCGGAAGCGGTGCGATTCGATCTCTCGTTTGAGGTCGCGATTCGTGGCGGCAATGATGCGGACGTCGACCTTGAGGGTTTCGTTCCCACCCACGCGTTCGAACGTGCGCTCTTGCAGAAAACGCAGCAGCTTCACCTGAGTGCCAGGCGGAATCTCGCTGATCTCGTCCAAGAAGAGGGTGCCGCCGTCGGCCTGTTTGAAGCGTCCTTCACGACGCTGCACCGCGCCGGTGAACGCGCCTTTCTCGTGGCCGAAGAGCTCGCTCTCGAGGAGCGACTCCGCGAGCGCGGCGCAGTTGAGACGCACGAAGGGACGACTCACGCGCGTCGATGCCGCGTGAATCGCTGCGGCAATGAGCTCCTTGCCCGTGCCGCTCTCGCCGTAGACGAGCACGCTCGCGCGACTCGGGCCGACCTGCGCGACGAGATCGAGAATCGCGCGCATCTTCGGATCTTCGGTGACGATGAGCCCGAAGGCATTGCGTTCGCGAAGGCGATCACGGAGGACACGCGTCTCGTGGAGGAGCCGCGCTTTCTCCATCGCACGCTCGACCACGGCGAGCGTCGTTTCGAAGTCGAGTGGCTTCGTGAGGTAATTCTCTGCACCGCGCTTCATCGCGCCGACGGCGTTCGCAATCGTTCCGAAGGCCGTCATCACGATGAAGATCGCCGAAGGCGAAATCATCTTGGCCTTCTCCATGAAGTCGAGCCCGTCGAGTCCCGGCATTCGGAGATCGGTGAGCACGACGTCTGCCGCGAACTCTTCGAGCTTCGCGAGCGCTTTGAAACCGTCGGCCGCGTTTTCCGTGACGTAGCCCTCACCGCGGAGGATCTCCGTGAGGGCAGTGCGCGCATTTACTTCATCGTCGACGACCAAGATTCGGCCGCGTGGCGCCTCCCGCGAAGTCGCATTTCCGTCATGCGTCGAAGACGAACGAACCGCCACCGCTGGGGGAGGCGTTGAAGTTGCGCGGTGTTGGGGAGAGCTGGACGTCGTCACGGCATTGTCGTTGAGGGCGAGGTTACTGAGACTGGATCGCCGAAACACATTCTCACACGAACGTGAGCGCGGTGAGTGAGCTCGATTCTATTTTCGGACGCCCCGAAGAAGTAGTACAACTCGCGCACGATGCGGCCAAAATCATCTTCTCGCGCGCGTGCCTTCCAGCTCATCTTGTCGAGCGTCCTCTTCGCTCCGTCGCTCGCCTACGCGCAGACGGTGGGAGGAGCCCAGGCGGCTCCGGCGCCTCAAGCCGCGCCTCCCGCGACGCCTCCTGGAGAGGCACCTGCCGCTGCATCGACGACGACATCTACCTCGGGCACCGAAACGGTGACGACGGAAGCGACGACGGCAAGCGCAGTCGAAGCGCCGCCAGAAGAAGTCTGGGCGGAGCGGGATCGTCTGCTTCACGAGTCGAGCACGCTCAGCGGCGCCGCGGGTCTTCTCCACATGCAGCACGCGCAAGGATCGGCTCCGGGTCAGCTTCGCATCGGCTTCACGGTCGACTACTTCTCTTCTGGCTTCCTCTGCACGAGCGACTTTCCGTGCCCATCGACGAGGACGGGAGGCTCGCCCGCCAAGAGCGACACGCTCGATCACATCGGCGGAACGCTTTCGCTCGGTGTCGGCATCACGAAATGGCTCGAGGCCTACGCCTCCACGATGGCCTACGCGAATTCAGACGACAAGAATCGTCCGACGCTTCTGCAGGTCCTCGGAGACAGCATCATCGGCGCCAAGGCGCACTTCGCCCTCAACGACATCTTCCGCGTCGGCGGTTTCTTCGACCTTTGGCTCATCAACGGCACGGGCTCGGTTGGCCTCAAGTCGGCGGGCTTGCACATCGGTCCCATCTTCACGGCTGACCTTCGAGCCAAGGGCACGCCGCTCCGCTTCAGCGCGCAGATGAACTACACGCTCGACAACACGGGCACCGTCATCGAATCGACCGAGAAGTCACGCGGCACACCCGTCACGCGCATCGAGCGCTTCGGCCTCGGCGTCAATCGCGTCGACCATTTCGACATGGGCTTCGGCGGTGAGTTCTTCGCCGTTCAAGAACGCATCCGCCCGTTCGTCGAATACAACCTCCAAATCCCTTCGAACCGTCAGAACTACCGCTGCCGCACCAACAATCCGAGCGGCGACCTCTGCATGGCGAACGAGACCGTGGTTCCTTCCAAGCTGACGCTCGGTAGCCGCTTCTTCCCCTGGAAGCGCGGCCTCGGCTTCACCGCTGCTCTCGACATCGGCGTCACGGGCACGTCCACCTTCGTGGAAGAGCTCTCGCCGACGGCCCCCTGGACCCTATTTCTCGGCGCGGGCTGGGCAGGCGACACGGAAGACCGTCCTTCAGGCAAGACGAAGACCATCGAAAAGGCGACCGAGATGCATCGCCCGAAGATCGTCGCCAAGGTGCACGAGCGTGAAAAGGCCGATGGCCTTGCGAATGCGACGGCGACCTACACGAATCATCCTGAGTGGTCGGGTCACATCGCGAATGCTTCGGGCATCTTCACGACGCAAGAAGTGCTCGATGGGAAGTACCTCTTCCTCATCCATGCGGAAGGCTACAAAGACGGCACGTGCGAAGTCGACGTAAAGGGCGGCCTCACGAAAGAGCCGCAAGAGATCAAAGCCGACTGCGCGCTCGAGGCGCTCGCGAAGGTCGGAACGGTCGTCGGCACCGTGCGCGACGCGGAGACGCAAGCGCCCGTTGGCAACGCGACCGTCAAGGTTCGCGACGCGAACGGTAAAGAGTTCAGCTTCACGAGCGACGCCCAAGGTCACTTCCGCGGCGAGCCCCTCGGCGGTGGCAACGCGACCTTCACCGTCGAAGCAGAAGGCTTCCTTGCCCTCGTGCAAACGAGCGAGCTGAAGATTCAAAAGGAGAACACGATCGATCTTCCCGTCGCCAAGCGACCGAAGAGCGCCCTCGTTCTCGTGACGAAGAAAGAAGTCGTCATCAAGCAGCAGATCCAGTTTGCCGTCGACTCGGCGCAGATCCTCCCCGTCTCGACGCCGCTCATGACCGAAATCGCCGATGCGCTCATTCACTCGGCGTTCATTCATCGCGTCGAAGTCCAAGGACACACGGACAACTCGGGCAGCGAAGATCACAACAAGCTCCTCAGCGAGCAACGCGCGCAGTCGGTCGTCGATTGGCTCAGCGGCCACGGCGTGACCGCGAGTCGGCTCGTCGCACGCGGCTACGGTCAATCGAAGCCGCTCGTTCCCAACGTCACGACGGGCAACAAGGCGAAAAATCGCCGCGTTCAATTCATCATCCTCGACCAGGACGCGCCGCTCGTTCCCGTCGGTCCTGTCAAGGGCGCAACTCCCGCCCCGACTCCTGCGAAAAAGCTCGATAGTTCGGGTTTCTGACCCCCGTTCTGACTCCGCTCTTGCAAGAGGGCTGGGGTCGGGCTATACGGACGGTCCCTTCGTTGGTGGTTGTCGAAACGCGGACCCCAAACCCGGGGCCCGCGTTTTTTTTCCGGGCCGGCGAGGGGGATACCGGCGCTCGTATGCCCTCAAACCATCGAAATAACAGAGAATTCAGCGAACGCGCTACCGTCGAACGGTTGCTCGCGCCAATTCTCCGCGCCTATGAGGAAGAGCTCGTTGACATGGAGCTCGTGGGGCAGCCCGGTGGCAAAATCCTCCGTATCTTCCTCGAAAAGCTCGGAAGCAGCGAGAACGGCGTCTCGTCGCAGGACGGCTCCGTAGACGTCGACACCTGCGCGCGCATTGCGCGTGAGCTCTCGCCTGGTCTCGACGTCGCAGACGTCATCAAGGGCCGCTATGACCTCGAAGTGGGAACGCCCGGCGTCGAGCGCGCGCTCCGCACAGAACGTGATTACGTTCGGTTCGTTGGTAAGAAGGCGAAGTTCACACTGGAGTCGCCGATCGACAAGCAGAATGCCCTCACCGGCAATCTCGCGG
>JAHFDV010000027.1 GCA_023248815.1 Myxococcales bacterium | reverse complement strand
ACCGCTCGTATACTTGTCGAGGGACGTCGTGAGAAGACACGCGCTTCCTCCGCCGAAGACGGCCGCGAGCGCGCAAAGCCGAAAGACGCCTCTCTCGAGGAGACTCCTGGATGTGCCGACCACGATCTTGGAGATCACGTTTGCTGGAGCTTTCGGGAAAAGTAGGAGTCGCGCACGTCCGAAACCTCGGGGGTCGTCATCCACCCGCAGCTTCAGCAACAACGATACCAGCGAAGTGCGCGGCTCGCGAAGAGCCTTGGGCACCTATTACTCCATGCACTTCACGGGCTGATTGATCACGGTCTCGTACGCGCGCGCGCACACGGTGGTCGAGAACGCGCCAGTGATGCTCTCACCGCCCGAAAATTGGAGATCGACGGATCCCGTGATCTGCGTGTCGGCCACCGTCGCGACGGTCACCGTGCCAGAGACGAGCGCGCTTTTCGCCTGTTTGCACGTGCCGTCATAAATGCCGAGCGAGCCCAGGAACTTGCCATCGACGATCTGACTGGTCGAAAGCGTATAGGAGCCGGCCGTGATCGCGCTGCCCGTACGTGCGAGCGCAACGGCAAGGATAGGGGTGTCTTTCTTCGCGAGAAGCTCCCCATCACAAGCCGCGATCGCGCCCGCGGAGCCTTCGAAGAAGAGGTAGGCGAGCGTCACCTCACTTCGCGCTCCCGAAGCGGGGACGACCGTCACGAAGCCAGACGACTCCACCGTGGAAAAATCGATCGTCCCGACCGTCCCCGAGGGGGTGCTTCCGGCGGTCGGATTCGAAGCGTCACCCGTGCCACCATCGGAGGCGGGGTTGGCCGCCTTATCGTCGTCGTCGCTCGAGCAGCACGTGAGCGCGAGGGCGCCGACGAGGAGTGCTCGGGCGAGCGCGGACGAGCGAACGAGTGAGTGCGTACGCATGACGCCCCCTTACGACTCTGCGTTTCTCACGCGTTCGACTTTTGCGCCGAGTCCGCCGAGCTTCGCCTCGATGTGCTCGTAGCCGCGATCCAAGTGGTACACGCGCCGCACTTCGGTTTCGTCTTCGGAGAAGAGCCCGGCGATGATGAGCGAAGCGCTCGCACGAAGATCCGTCGCCATGACGCTTGCGCCATACATCTTTTTCACGCCATCGACGACGGCGGTGTTGCCGCGAAGCGCGATGTTCGCGCCCATGCGCAAGAGCTCGGGCACATGCATGAATCGATTTTCGAAGATCGTCTCCGTGATGACGCTCTCGCCCGCCGCCGTGCACATCAGCACCATGAATTGCGCCTGCATGTCCGTCGGAAAACCGGGATGCGGAGCAGTCGTCACGTTGACCGGGCGAATCGGGCCCGTGCGACGAACGCGAATGTCTCGACCTTCCGCATCGATGATCACGCCGGCTTGGCGCATCTTGGCGACGAGCGCTTCGAGGTCGCCGATCTCCGCGCCTTCGAGAATGACGTCACTGCCTTCGGTCATCGCCGCCGCGACCATGTACGTGCCTGCCTCGATACGGTCCGGAATGATCGCGTGATCGAACGGCAAGAGATCGCCCGGCGTCACGCCTTCGATGTGCATCACGTCGGTGCCGGCGCCGTTCACTTTCGCGCCCATCTTGTTGAGGATGCGACCCAGCTCCTCGACCTCGGGCTCCCGCGCGCAATTGACGAGGATGCTGCGACCCTTCGCGAGCGCCGCCGCCATCATCACGTTTTCAGTCCCCGTCACCGTCGGCATGTCGAAGACGATCTCCGCGCCGCGCAGCTGACCGCCGCCATTCGGACCTTCTGCGAGCACATAGCCACGCTCGAGCGTGATCTTGGCGCCCATCGCTTCGAGTGCTTTGAGATGCTGATCGATCGGACGCGCGCCGATCGCGCACCCTCCCGGAAGACTCACCTTCGCACGGCCGAAGCGCGCAAGGAGCGGGCCGAGGACGAGAACGCTCGCGCGCATCTGCTTGACCAATTCGTACGGCGCTTCGGGCCGTACGTCTTTACCTGCGGCGACCGTCACGTCGGGAGCGTTCACCGAAACCCCGCGCCCCAAAAATCGCAGAAGGGCTGCGGTCGTGTCGATGTCGCGCAAGGCCGGTACGTTCCGAAGATGGCTCTCACCATCCGAGAGCAACGTCGCGCAAAGAATCGGCAGGGCCGCGTTCTTGGCGCCGCTCACACGCACGCGACCTTTTAAAACAGCTCCGCCGCGAACTCTGATGGCGTCCATAGAGGCGTACGTTGCTCGTGTTCGATCGCAGAGTCAACAGAACGAGCGGTCTGTCCGACGCGGGCAAGGAGGCGCTGCTGTCCGCGGTCATCGCATGGTCGGCCGCGCCTGCGCTCACGTTGCGAAGTGGGCTGAAATCGCCGGCGATCGAGCGAACGCGCGTTGGCGCGGCATTCGCAATGAGAGTCTCCCATGACACTCGCCACCGCTCTTTCGGCAACCCTCTCGGGGTTGGAGGTGGAGCTCGTCCGTGTGGAGGCGCAGATCGAACGCGGCGTTCCTTCGTTCGACGTGGTCGGGCTCGCCGAAGGAGCGGTGCGCGAGAGTCGTGTTCGTGTGCGAAGTGCGTTGTCGCGCCTGGGCATCGAGCTCAGTGAACATCGAATCGTCGTCAACCTCGCGCCTGCCGATACCAAGAAGCGCGGATCTGGCTTCGATCTCGCGATCGCCGCGGCGGTTCTCGTCGCTCTCGGTCACGTGGACGAGAAAGAAACGAAAGATCGCGCGTTTCTCGGCGAGCTCTCGCTGACGGGAGAGCTCTTGTCGACCCGCGGTGTGCTTCCGAGAGTGCTCGGTCTCTTGCGTCTCGGGGTGGAAGAAGTCGTCGTTCCCGACGCCAATGCTTCCGAAGCTGCGGCCATCAAGCGCGTGAAGAGCTTTGCCGTGAGCTCCATCGAGGAGTGGCTCGAATCGACGCGCGGCGAGCGCGCGCTGCGCCGAGCTCTTCCGAGCACCTTGCGAGAGTGGGCAGAGAGGGGAGATGATTTCTCCGATCTTCGCGGCCAGGCGGCGGCGCGTCGGGCATCGGAAATTGCCGCCGCCGGAGCGCACAATCTCTTGCTCATCGGTCCACCGGGCGCAGGCAAGACGATGATCGCGCGCCGTCTCCCGAGCATTCTTCCGCCCATCACGGACGCGGAGGCGATCGAAGCGACGGCCGTCCACAGCGTTGCCGGCCTCCTGCGAAAGAATGCAGGCCTTCTGCCGACGAGGCCGTACCGCGCGCCGCATCACACCGTGAGCGATGTCGGGCTCGTAGGTGGCGGCGAATGGGCAAGGCCTGGCGAAGTGAGCCTCGCGCACCGAGGCGTCCTCTTCCTCGACGAGCTTCCCGAGTTTCGCCGCAACGCCCTCGAGTCGTTGCGGCAGCCCCTAGAAGATGGATCCGTGACGATCACACGCGCGCACGTTCGCGCGAGTTATCCCGCGCGCTTCATGCTGATCGCCGCGATGAATCCGTGCCCGTGCGGATACCTCGGGACTTCACGCTGCTCGTGCCGTCCCGAGCTCGTTCGCCGTTATCGCGAACGCCTCAGTGGTCCACTTTTAGACCGCATCGATCTTCACGTGACGGTCCAGAAGGTCGCCACGGAGTCCCTTCTCGATCCGCGCGCCAGCGAATCTTCCGAGACGATTCGAGCGCGGGTGCTCGCCGCAGCCGATCGTCAGGCTTCTCGGCAGAACCGACTGGGTCTCGTGGCGGGCAAGAACGCCGAGCTCGCTCCGCGCGAGCTGGCGCTGGCAGCACCTCTCGAAACCGCCGAAAGAAATCTTCTCGAAGGCGCGGCGGCCAAGATCGAGCTTTCGGCGCGCGGCTTTCACCGCGTGCTCCGCGTCGCGCGCACCATTGCCGATCTCGATGCGTCCGAGACCGTTCGGTCTCCGCACATCGCGGAGGCGCTCGCCTATCGCCCGTCCGATGCTCACCGCCCTCCAGCTTCTCAATCCGTTTCTTCCGTCACCCATCATGAAAGGACACAGCACCATGTTTGATTCCACCGATCCCGTACGCGCCATCAAAAGCATCATTCAATCCATCGAACGCCAATTCGGAAAAGGCTCGATTTTGGCACTCGGTGATGCCGAAGCCGCTGAGCCCCAAGCGACGATTCCAACGGGATCTTTGGCACTCGATCTCGCGACGGGTATCGGCGGATATCCGCGCGGCCGCGTCGTCGAGGTGTTCGGTCCCGAGTCGAGCGGGAAGACGACCCTTGCGCTCCATGCAATCGCGGAGGCGCAACGCGCTGGGGGCGTGTGCGCATTCATCGATGCCGAGCACGCGCTCGACGTGAACTATGCGCGCTCGATTGGCGTCGACACGGAAAAGCTCCTCGTCGCGCAGCCGGACACGGGCGAGCAGGCGCTCGACATCACGGAGAGCCTCGTGAAGTCGGGAGCCGTCGCTCTCATCGTCATCGACTCGGTCGCGGCGCTCACACCAAAGGCCGAGATCGAAGGAGACATGGGCGATCAACACATGGGTCTCCAAGCGCGCCTCATGAGCCAAGCCCTGCGCAAGCTCACCGCCGCCACGTACCGCACGGGCACGACGCTGCTCTTCATCAACCAGCTTCGTCACAAGATCGGCGTCGTTTTCGGCTCACCCGAGACGACGACGGGAGGCAACGCGCTGAAGTTCTACGCGTCGATGCGTCTCGACGTCCGGCGCATCGGCCAGGTCAAAACCGGTGACGAGCTCATCGGCGGAAAGACGCGTGTGAAGCTCGTGAAGAACAAATGCGCTCCGCCCTTCACCGAAGCCGAATTCGAAGTCCGCTACGGCCACGGCGTCGACTCACTCTCCGAGCTGATCGATCTCGGCGTCGCCCGAGGCGTCATCGAAAAGAGTGGCAGCCACCTCTCCTTCGCGGGCTCGGCTCTCGGCAACGGCCGCGAACGCTCACGCGAAGCGCTCTCCACCGACGCCACCCTCCGCTCGACCATCGAACAAGCCGTCATCGCCACCGGCCCCACGAGACCAGGCCGCCGCACCGACAAGAGCGACTCCGCCGAAGCGAACTGAGAAGGTGCACGCGTGCTCGGAGCCTTCCCCTGACGAGAGCCAGTGAAGCTCTTTTCTGCTCGGAGGCTCCCCCGGACGCGAGCCCGTGAAGCTCTGATCAGCTCGGAGTCTCCCACTGACGCGCGCCAGGGAATAAGTGCTGGGGTGCAATGAATCCGAAGGATTCATCCTCCAACAAACACAGCGAGCTCCGCGCAGACGTCTCCGCCAGCCGAAGGATCAATCCGTCGGCCCTCACACCTGCAGGGCCGATGGGTTGATCCGAGGCGTGGTGCGGCGGGCACGGGAGCCCGGTGCAATGAATCCGAAGGATTCATCCTCCAACAAACACAGCGAGCTCCGCGCAGACGTCTCCGCCAGCCGAAGGATCAATCCGTCGGCCCTCACACCTGCAGGGCCGATGGGTTGATCCGACGTGGGGATTAGTCGCACGGAGCGAGATCGATCCCGTACACGGCCTTTTTCGTCGGATCGATGACGAGGAGGAAAGCAGTGGGTTTCCCGCACGCGTTCTGCTCGAAGCCGTCGAAGCCGAAAGCGGCCCCATTTTTGGCGAGTCCGTCGACGTCTTCTTTGATGAGTCCGAGACGCTTCGTGAGATCGAGCCCTGGCGCTTTGGCCGAGAGCCAGCGCGACACGTTGTCGAGGGTGCTCGTCATCGCCGCGTCCCTGTTCAATGTTCCGGCGACTTGCTGCTCGGTGATGAGCTCTTGCGTGTCGTCGTGGTAGGCGTAGCTCGCGACGATGCTCGGATTGTAAGAATACTTTTTCGTGATGTAGTTGCGCACTGCCGTCGAAGGAACTGCGCTCGTCCCGCGCTGCACGTCGTTGCGGCCTTCGCCTTCACCTTGCGCGCCGAGAAGATCTTCGAGGTCGTAGACAATCTCTTCGATGTCGCTCGTTGCCGCGGGTCGCGGGACGCTCGCGACCGTCGCCGTGCCAATCTTGATGCGGTCGTCGTTGGCAACGCCGAGGCGTAAGGTAATCGTCGCAGTCGCACCCGCATCGAACTTGAGAGACGCCTTCGAATACGAAGCCGCTGGGACAACGTAGTTCACGAGGCCATACGTCACGTCGAGCGTCGGCTTCGACGAACCGCGGAGCTCGGCATGGGGGGCACCCGGCGTCGGCGCGGTTCCGTAGTAACAAGTGCCGCTCTTGGCCTGCGCGAGCTTCAAATCGAATTTCGGCGCGGAAACTTTACGTGCAAGTTGCATCCCTGATTCGAGAGCCGCTTGCAGGGGGGCGCCGATTGCCTTGCCGTTGTCGAAGCGGGACGGGAACTGCGAAAAGACGTTGGGCTTGTCGAGCGTGAGAAGGATCTTCGTCGGGCAATTCGCGGTCTGGAGCTCGTCCGCGCTCTCTTGGGCGCTTTCAGGTTCGGCACATCCGGACGCGAAGGCTCCGGTCACCGCGAGCGCAAGAACACTCCCAAGCATGCGTGGACGATTCGACATCAGATGACTCCTGGCGCTTTCCGTTGTGGTTCGTTCGCGCGGCTCAGTCTTGGCAGGGCGAGAGGTCGATGCCGTGAACGACCTTGGCATCGGAGCTGATGACGAGAAGGAATGCCGTCGGTTGCTGGCAATGGCTCGTCGCGAGACCGTCGAAGCCGAAGGTCGCGCCGGCATCTTCCATCTTGGAGAGAAGCGTCTTCACTTCGTCGAGTCGTTTTGCGACGGGCGTACCGAACTCCACCTCGGGCAACCACGCCGAGATGTTGGCAAGGCTCTCGTCGACTGCGGCTTGCGCCGTGAGCGTGCCCGCGAAGTCGTCGCCAACGACGAGCTTCTCTGCTTCCTCGCGGTAACTGATGCTCTCCTCGAGATTCTCACCGTATTTCGCAACGATGTACGCTTTCACGGCATCGATCGGCTTTTTTCCATACGCTTTTTCGACGTCGTGCGTGCCCGTGCCGACGCCTTGGCGATCGATGAGAGCTTCGAGCTTCGTGACTGCGCTCGCAATCGCATCGGCCTCGGGAGTCATCGCGACATCGGAGACGGCCGCGGTACCGATCGTCACGTTGCTCGCTGCCGTCGTCGAGAGCTTGAGGAGGACGTCGGCTTTCGCGTTCTTCTCGAACGCGAGCCCTGCCTTGGAGAAATAGGCGGGTCGCGAAACATAGTGGTAGTCGCCGAAGGTGACGTCGAAGACGGGCTTCGCGGAGGTGCCGCCGAGGACTGCAGTGGGCGCCGTCGGGCTATGCGAGTTGGCAGAGACGTAGTTGCACTTCGAGTTGGCTTTCGTCGTGAGGATCAAGTCGAAGCTCGGACCCTCGAAGGACCCGGCGGTTTCGAGCGCCAGCGCGATGCGCTTCTGATCCGCGGCCGCACTGATTGCTTTGCCGGAGTCGAACTTCGTCGGCGTCTTCTCGACGAGAATGGGCTTGTCGAGCTCGAGCGCGACGCTCACCGGGCAATCGATGGTGCGTACTTCGTCCGCGCTGTTCTCCGTGGGGCTCTCACCGCCACAGGCGAGAACGAGGGAAAAGAAGGGGAGGGCTCCGCGAACGAATGACATCGATTTCATGAAAGCTCCGAAGGGAAAGAAGAGGCGCTCCACGCTTTAAACGTGTGAGTCTCTGCGCACCCCGTAAGCAAATGTGGGTCCACCTCTTAATGGCGATTTCGCGAAAGGATTTCAGTGCCTTAACGGATTCGGAAACCCCTTAATGGACCATCCATGGACGGCCTTCGATCCACTTTTGCCGAGAAACCGCTCGTCTCGGGACCGGCAGGAGTGTCTAGGACTTCGCCAGGTTCTCGAGGCCGCGCTCCATCGAACGTCGAAAGTGCGAGACCGCGAGCCGTGCGACGGGAGCCGCCAGGAAAGAGGTCAGCGTGAACTCGTAGGTCCAGAGGAAATGGGTCGCGTCCCCTTCCTGCGCGAGCCGCCAGGTCCCTTCGGCGCTCTCGACGATCCACGAGAACGGGGCGCGAAGTCCCTCGAGCACGTAGCGATGAATCGACGGCGGGAGATGCTCGACGATGCGCTCGCGAACGGTCGCGCCGTCTTTCGTTTTCACGATCCGGACGGCACCATTTTCCGTCGGCCCATCGATCGTTGCTTCCAGCACTCCCGGCACGACACCAAAGCCGGGAAAAAGCAGCGGCAGGTTTTCGGCGGCGGTCGCCTTTTCGAAGATGACGTGAACCTCGCCGCGAAGACGACGCTCGACCTCGATCGAGAGCTTCATGGCGCGATGCTACCCAAAGTGGCAGCGAAGTGGGGCTACGATGCGGGTCCGCTCGAATGCCCACGCCATCCGCCTCCCTCCGCACGAAGCAAGATCTCGAACGCGCCCTCGCCAAGCCCGGCTTCACGCCTTCCTTTCGCGATCTCCCCGCGCTTCTCGAGCTCGCAGATCAGGAGGAGATCGAAGACGCGCTCGAAAAGGCATTGCTCTCGTTCGGGCCGACGCTCGGCGAAAAGCTCCCCTCCGAGCTCTCGGCAAAGGCCGCACGTCTCCTCTGTCGCGTCCTCGGACGCTTGCCGACGACCCGCGCGTCGTTCGAATTTTTCACGAGGCGACTCGAAGGAACCGAAGCGGACGCACGAAGGCCCGCGATCGTCGCGCTCGGAAAAGTGACGAAAGAATTTTCGGAAGAGGCCGAGACCGCACTTCTCGCAGCCTTCGACCAGCTCACGCGCGACTTCGAAGTGCGCGCCGCGATCGAAGCGCTCGGAAAAGTGGGCGGTGCACGTGCGCGCGGTCTTTTGGAGGCGCATCGCTCTTCGACGCCAGACGACGCACGCGTGCTGGAACGCGCGCGCGTGATGTTGGCGCGTTCGATCGATCGCGAAGAACGTCATCTCGACCTCGATCGCGCGTTGCCAGAGCTCGTCGTCGAATATCATTGTCGTCGAGGCCTCGCGCCGCTCCTCGTGAGTGAGCTCGCCAAGTTTTCGCCCGCAGCAGTCGACACGACGCGCGTGATCGTGAAGCGCGCAGCGCGTCTCGGCGATCTCTTCGAGCCGCGGACCGCGCTTCGTTTTTCGTTTCCAATCGATCTTCCAGCTGGAGCCTCACGCCGCGTCGGTGCATCCGACGAGCCGAGAGGGGACGGAGTCACGAAGGATCGCGTGCTTGCCGCGCTCGCGTCTCCGATCGCGCGCGCGCTCCTCGAGCCCCCTTCGGGCTCGTCGACGGTCACGCGATTTCGCTTTCGGCCTCTCGAGGGAAATCAGCGCGCGTTGCAGTGGGATCTCGCGAAGACGATCTCCGAGAAGTTTTCTTGGCTCCGCAACGATCCTCGCGATGCCGAATGGGAGCTCGCAGAAACGAAGCGCGGATTTTCGCTCACGCCTCGTCCGAAGATCGATCCACGTTTCGCCTACCGACTGCGCGACGTTCCCGCGGCGTCGCACCCGACGATCGCGGCCGCTCTCGCGCGCGTCGCGGGAACGACGCCAGAAGACGTCGTGTGGGATCCCTTCGCGGGGTCTGCGCTCGAGCTCATCGAGCACGCGAAGCTCGGTCCCGCGAAGCGCCGCGTCGGCTCGGACATCGATCGCGACGCTCTCGATGCGGCACGTGCGAACATTGCGTGCGCGGCGGTCGACGTCGAGATGCTCGAGCACGACGTACGCAAAGGCGCGCCGTTTCCCAAAGACGCATTTCGGCCGACGCTCATCGTCACGAATCCGCCTTTCGGTCATCGAGTGCTCACGCGCGACGCCGTTCGAGATCTCCTCGAAGAGACACTCGTGCTCGCGCGCGATCTTCTCGCTCCCGGAGGACGCGTCGTTTGGCTTTCGCCCGCTCCTGAAGCAACGCGGGCACATGCACGCGAACTGGGGTTTCGGATCGGAGTCGGCTATCCCCTCGACGCGGGCGCGCTCGAAGGCGAAATTCAGGTGCTCACGCGTTCCTGAATCGGATGGACTCCGTCGAGCAACATCCTGCGCGAATCGCGGCTGAATCAAATCGACGTGGGCGAATCGAATCGTCTACCATCGAGGTTCTCATGACGTGCGGCCACTGCAACGCAACCGCTCCTTCCGGCGTGCGGTTTTGCCCGGCATGTGGAGGTGAGCTCGTGCTCGGGCCGGACATCGATCCGCTCGCGGCAACGGCTCTCGCCAATCCGAAGGAGCTCGCGGCCATTCGCGATGCCGTGACCGCCGGAAAAACGAAAGCCTTCGAAGCGAAAAAAGACGAGACATCGAAGGCGCCGGGTTCGGTGCCGAAGACCATGCCCCTCGAGCGCGTGAGCACGCCCGGACCGCGTTCGGCCGCTCGTCCCGACGCCGACGACGCGCGCGTCTCGCCGCTGCCGCACATTCCATCGCGCTCACCCGAGGAGAGTGTTCGCTCGGCGGTTACTCCCGCTCAGGCATCACCTCCGCTTTCTTTCGTTCCTGGAACGCGCGCTTTCGTTCGTTGGTCCGATGGGCGCCAGTATCCGGGGGTGATCGAGCAAACGCGTGATGGTTCGGCGCTCGTCGTCTTTCCCGATGGTCAACGCCATTGGGTGGGCTTTGCCTTTCTAACGTTGGCCCGATGACTACGACGATCGTCATTCCTTGTTACAACGAAGAGAAGCGTCTCGACGTCGCCCAGTTCGTCGAGCTCGCGAGCGACGAGATCGCCCTCCTCTTCGTCGATGACGGGTCGAAGGATCGCACGGCAGACGTGCTCGCCGATCTCGAACGAAAAGGCGCCGGCAAGATCCGGATGCTCCGGCTCGAGAAGAACTCGGGCAAAGCGGAAGCGGTGCGACGAGGCCTTGCAGCAGCCCTCGAAGAGTCGGCCACCGGGGACTTCGTCGGCTTCGTCGATGCCGATCTCGCGACGCCCGTTTCGGAGATTCGTCGTCTCGTTCGCGAAGCGACTTCCGGCAAGGCCGAGGTCGTCATGGGCTCGCGGGTCGCACGCGCAGGAGCCGCGATCGAGCGAAAGCCCGTGCGTCACTATCTCGGGCGCGGTTTCGCGACGGCCGCTTCACTGCTCCTTCACGCACAATTTTACGACACGCAATGCGGTGCGAAGTTCTTTCGCGTGAGCGACTCCCTCCGCGCCGCCGTCTCGGAAGAATTTCTCTCGCGTTGGATCTTCGACGTCGAGCTCCTCGGGCGCTTGCTCATCGGCACGCGCGACGTGCGCCCCATTCCCGAATCGTCGTTCCGAGAAATTCCGCTGCACGAGTGGCGCGACGTCGCCGGCTCGAAGCTTCGTCCGGCCCATGCCTTTGGCGTCGCGAACGATCTCGTCCGCATCCGCGCCGATCTCGCAGCGCGTCGCTCGCGCACGTGAAAATCGCACGAAGCGCCGAAGTCTACTTCTTCAGCGCGCTGAGCTCGTCGAGCAAATAGACGTTGGCGATCATCGCCTTTTGAAACACGCCGAGGTGCAACGACTCGTTCGGACCATGTGCCGTCGTCTCGGGATCGATGACGCCATTCAAGATGAGCGGGAGATTCGAGAAGCGCTTTCCAAAGAGTGCGACGAAGGGAATCGAACCGCCGATCCCCGTCCGCACCATCGGGCGTCCCCACGCTTTCACGTACGCGCGATCCGCGGCGTCGAACGCCGGGCCCTTGGGCTCGTAGTCCCAGCTCGAAGCCCCGCCGCCGAGCTCCGAGATTTCGAGCTTCACGCCTTTCGGCAAGCCGCTATCGAGCTCCTTATTCACGAGGTCGAAGAGCTCTTCGCGCGTTTGCCCAGGCGCAACGCGGAACGAGAGCTTCACGGAGGAGCGATGGCGAACCGCGTTTTTCTCGGTGCCCGGCGCGGGAAATGTCGAAGAGAGAATCGTCACGGCGGGTTGACGCCACGCCCACGCAGGTGCCGTCATGTCGCGTGATTCCAATGGACTTACGCCAGGCAGAAGATGCGCACCACTGCGGATCGTCTCGTCGTTCATCGGAATCGACTTCGATCCTTCCATCCATTTCGGATCGACGGGCCTTCTTCCGATCTTCATTCTGCCTTCATCGTCGACGAGGCGCGCGATGAGCTTCACGAGCAAGATCGCGGGGTCAGGAACGACATTGCCCCAGAGCCCGGAGTGCACGTCGCATTCGGCCGTTTGGATGGCGAGCTCGATTTCGAGGAGGCCGCGAAGGCTGATCGTGAGGCCCGGCAGATCGACCGCAGGGTTTTCGCAATCGGTGAGCACCATCACGTCCGATTCGAACGCATCGGGGAATGCGTCCATGTAGCGCTCGAGATTTGGACTGCCGATCTCTTCTTCGCCTTCGATGAGAAGCTTCACGTTGCAGGGAAGCTCACCCGCTTCTTGGAGCCATGCTTCGAGCGTGACGAGATGGCTCACCCAGCCTCCCATGTCGTCGGCCGATCCGCGGCCGTACGCGCGATCGCCTTTTCGCACGAGCTCGTGGGGCGGCGTATTCCAGTTTTCGCCCGCGACGGGTTGCACGTCGAAGTGGCCGTAGATGAGGATCGTGGGCTTCGAAGGATCGGCCTTGAGCCACTCGGCTGCGACACACGGGTGTGCGTCGTCGAGCTCGAGCAAGCGCGAACGCTTGAATCCTAGCGTCGTGAGGTCGTCACGAATCATCGTGCCGAGACGCTTCACGTCTTCTTTGTGCTTCGGATCAGAAGAGATCGCGGGGACGGCGACGTACCGCGCGAGCTTCTTCAGGGCTTCATCGAGCGCGCCATCGACCTTGGACCTGACTTGTTCGACCTTCGAATGCATGAAGGTGACGATAGGATCTCATTCGAGCGAAGTCACCGTCACGTTTCGTTCGACGGCACGCGCCAGCAGCGCCCCAGCGAGCGCGCGCGGATTTCTCACGAGAGGAAGACGCTCCGTTTCGTTGTTCCAGAGCTCGAGAATGGCGCCCGTTTCGGGGTCGATGACGACGCGATGAATCTGCGTCCATGCGAGCGTGCGCACGCGCGGCACTCCGAGAAAGCTCGAACGCGACTCGACGCCCTCTTTTCCAACGACCACGCCCTGCAGGTGCGAGCGGACGACAGTGCCGAGGCCGCTCAACCCGACGAGCCAGACGAGGTAGGGCATGGCCGACTGCCTGCGTGCGATGTCTGCCAAGAACGAGTCTCCAAGCGCCCCGGCCCCGCTCGTCATTGCGACGATCACGAGCGCCACGAATGCGAAACTCGAGAGAGCGTAAACGTAGGAGGTCGCGTGCGCCGAGACCTTCGCGTGAAAGCGCTGCGTCTCGTCCCCTTGCGCGCTGTACGTCATCGCGAAACGCACGATCCGACCGTCTGTGATCGAGCTCCAGTCACCGCTCGAATCCGCAGACCGCATCTCCTTCGGCGGAGGCTCCCCCGGCATCGACCCGAGCGGGTCGAAGGATGGCGGGCTCGGCGACATCGCTTTCAGCTTAGCTCGGAGAGTGGCCTCGCGCATGCACGTGAGACCCAGAGCCCCCGGGCCGCTTGGATTCTCCGATTCATTTTTTCGAAAAGCGCGAAGACGCGCGTTCAGCTGTTCGCTGGATCGGGTTTTGCGTCGCCCTTGCGGAACTCTCGGACGTGCGCGATTTCGCGCTTGGAAGGATTGATGGTCACGAGACCGTGGTCGGCGTCGATGAGCGCGATGTCGCCGTCGTTGGCCCATCCGAAGAGTCCGCGAACCTCGATGATCGACGGCGCGCCGAGCAAGCGAAGGAGGGTGCGCGTGCGGTTTCCTTTGGCACGTTCGCTGAGAATCACCGCGACGGGTTGGGCGCGCGCCGAGATGAGAAGATCGAACACGGCGAGATTGTCGCCGATGAGAATCGACTTGGAAGGTAGCTCGGCGCGCTTGTCGGTGGCGGCGAGCATCGTCAATGCGTCGCAAAGATCTTCGATGTCTTGTGCGCGTTCGTCGATGAAGGCGTCCTTCGTGAGCGAGGCCGCCGCGCGCGTCACCTCGCGTGCCACTTGACTCAGCGCCGAGGCGATCGGCGCGCCGCCGTCGATCAATTCAAAGGCGCGCTCGCGAAAGCGCATGTCTTCGAGAATGACGCCGTACGTGTCGAGAAAAAGCGCGTCCTTCACGAGGGCGAGCTTCTCGGCACGTGCACGCAAAGCGACGATCGATTTTGCCGCCGTTTCGAACGCGGCTTTCAGCACGCGCTTTTCGATCGCAGAATCACCTTTCGGATCGAGCGACAAACGCCCACTCGCGCGTTGCGCAGGACGGCGAAGCGCGGCGATCGCTCCGAGTGCGCGTCCCGCGACGATCGGACGGCCCGGCAGCGTCACGCGCCGCGTTCCTCCGCCCGCCCGGCGCGTCGCACGTTTCTCGCTCGGCTCGCCCTCTTGCGCGGAGTCTTTCGACGCTGCGTATTTGATACCCGCCGCAATGCTTGCGCCGAAAGCGACGAGCAGCTCGGCATCGGCGTCGCTGAAGGGACGCTTGCCGCGCTGCACGGTGATCGCGCCGATGGGACCGACTTTTCCGAAGATGGGCGCGACGAGAAAGATCGGGAAGTCTTCTTCGCCCAGGCCCGTGACGTGCTTGTAGGCCGCGTGCGTCGTCGCGTGGTCGACGCGAATCGCTTGACCGCTTTGCACGGCCTGTCCCGTGATGCCTTCACCGACGAGCAAACGGACTTCGCCGAGCGCGTCCTTCTTGAATCCGACGTTTCCGCGCATGACCAGCGTCTCTTCGCCTTCGAGCACGTAGAGCGAGCAAATGTCGGCGCGGAGGGCGCGTGCGATGCCCCGCGGCGCCTCGTCGAGAAAGGTCGTGATGGGAATCGACTTCGCGGCGAGCTTCACGAAGGCGACGACGGCGTCGACGCGCGGCGTGCGCACTTCGGTTCCGGTGGGCGTCAGCTCCATCGCGGAATCGGTCTTCGAAGGCTCGGTCCTCATGTCGGCGACTCATATAGCGGAACTCCGAATCAATCGCATCGTTCGAAAGGCGCTCGATCTGGTCATTTGCGGACAATTCCACTACGACGCGAAGCATGGGTTTCCTCTTTCCGACGCAAGCATGGGCCGACGCATACCGGGACGCGCTGAACGCCAGCCCGACCTACAAAGAAGCGGGCAAAGATTGGACGCACGGAGCGGTCGGAATGATCGTGAAGGCCGAACCCAGCGCAGGAATCCCCGAAGACACGGCGATGATTCTCGATGTCGATCGCGGACAGTGCCGCAGCTGCACGATCGTCCCCGCAGCGCGCGCCGAAGAGGCAGCGTTCGTCATCGTTGCCCCTTACGCCACGTGGCGCATCGTCATGAAGAAGGAGCTCGATCCCATCAAAGGCATGATGCAGGGCAAGTTGAAGCTCACGAAGGGCCACATGCCGACGATGGTCAAATACGTGCATTCTTCACGCGAGCTCGTGAACACGATCGGCAACATCGACACCACGTTCCCAGCCGAAGCCTGAACGAGCCATGAGCGGGCGGCGGGCGTTTTCCATCGCGGTGTATCCGCGTCACGCACTCGCGAACGGTGAGAAGCAGGTTCTTCTCATCCATCACAAGCGTCTCGAAAAGTGGCTTCCTCCGGGCGGAGAGCTCGAAGAAGGGGAGACGCCGCTCGAATGTGCGATTCGTGAGCTACGTGAAGAGACGGGGCTCGCAGGAACGTTTCCGAAAGTCTCCGAGGTCGACGGCTGGCCACTCGGATTGATCGGCTACGAAGAGCATCTCGCGGGCAAGAAGGGCCTGCACATGAACTTCGTCTTCGTCGTCGACGTCGAGACGACGGAGGTCGTTCCCAACGACGAGTTCACCGACTTTCGCTGGGTGACGCTCGAAGACGACGTGTGGAAGCTCGCGCCCCCCAACGTGCTTCAGCTCGCCAAAAAGATTCTCTGACCGCTTCAGGTGTACTTCGTCTTCAACGCTTCGCACACGACCTTCGGCGCGTAGCGGCTCACGTCGCCGCCGTGGCTCGCGATCTCGCGAATGAGCGAAGCGGAAACGAATCCGTGCTCGGTGCGTGAGGGCAAGAAGATCGTGTCGATCTCGGGACAGAGGTCGGCATTGGCGTGCGCGATTTGCAGTTCGTATTCGAAGTCGGTGACGACGCGAAGACCGCGCACGATCGCGCGCGCTCCGACGGACTGACAGAAATTGATCAGCAGGCTATCGAACGAAGCGATGGTGACGTTGGGGAGATGCTTCGACACTTCGCGGAGAAGGCCGAGGCGCTCTTCGAGCGTGAAGAGCGGCTTGCGCGTGGGATGAACGCCAATCGCGATGATCACCTTGTCGAAAAGCGCGACCGCGCGATCCATGAGATCGACGTGCCCGAACGTGACGGGATCGAAGCTGCCTGCATAGACGGCGAGACGTTCGGTCATGGCGTCTTCTTTGTGTCGGGCTTCTTCGCCGCAGGAGGAGGCGTCGGCGCCTTGGATTTCGGGTCGTTCGTCTTCGCGCCCTTCCCCTTGGGATCTTTGGCGGTCGGATCCTTCAGCTCGGGCAATTGCGGAAGCGTCTCTTCGGGCATCGGATCGAGCGCTTCTTTCGAAAGGGCTCCACGTGCGACGAACACGTTTGGATCCGGCTCGAGCCAGGCCGATCGTCCTTCTTCGATGAACGTGAAGCGGAACGAAGAAAGAAGCGCTGCGCCGAAGACGCCCGCGAGCTCGACGTCGGTAACGGCGGCGTCCATCGGAACGCCTTGGAGACCGGGCGCGCCCGAGAAGTCGAACGAGCCGACCTTCAAGAAAGGCAGATTCGCGGTTTTGATTTCGGGAGGAAGCGACGGATCGCCCTTCAGCGCATCTTTGGCGCCCGAGCGCTTCCAACCGCTGTCGTTGAGCGTGAGCAAGAAGGGCTGCGCGGAGTCGATGAGGAACGCCGAGAGCGTGTCCTTCTCGGCGAGCGCGGCGTGCATCACCAACGCGCCACCGCGAAGGTAGCTGAGAGGAGCACGGGCAGCGCCGGGAGGCTGAGGCGCGTCTTCTTTGCGCACGACGAATTGATCACCGCGGCGATCGACCGTTGCATGCAAGTGCCGAAGGACCTCGGTGCCGATGAGCGCTTTGATCGGAGCGCCGAGCTTCTGCGACAACGCTCCGAGATCTTGCGTGAGCGCGGGAACGTCGCGCACTTCGAAGCGATCGCCGAAGCGCAGGCTCACCCACGAAGGCTCTTTTCGTTCGCTCGAGTCGACGACGAGCTCGGCGCTTGCCGTTGCCACCATCGCGAGAATGCGTTCTCCATCGAGCTCGCACGGAACGATCGAGGCGTGGCCCGCGTCGGGCATCTCGACGACGCCGACCGTGCCTTCGATCTCGAAAGGATGACGCGAGCTCGCGCCGCGCGCGAGACGTGCAATATCGCGTGCCCAGGCGTCCTTGATCTCGGGATCGCGCAAGTAGGTGTCGAGCACCTCTCCCGCCTCTTCGATCTTGCCGGAGTAGAAGAGCGCACGTCCGCGAATGGAGAGCGCTTCGGCATTCGTGAGGCCCTCCGTGAACTTCAGCGCTTCGCCGTAGGCAAGTCGCGTGAGCGCAGTCTTCGCCTTCAACGTGCGGAGCTCCGGATCGTGCGGAGCCGCACCGATGCCGCTCGTTGCCGATTGTTCGGCGTCGTCGAAGTCGCCGGCGCGATAGCTCGCCTTGCCGCGCTCGAGCCACTTGTCGGCAACGGGCGTGCGTCCCGACGTGTTGGCGTCACCGCCACACGCGAAGAGGAGGAGCGGGAGAAGAGGCACGAAGTTGCGTTTGAACCGCATGCCCTCGTGTACCGGAAGTTTGCGAAGGGGTCGATGAATTGGGCGGCGAGAGCAAGCAACCCGCCAAGGAAGCCGGGGGTGCGTGATCGGGCTGCGGCGAGCGACAAGCAAGTGTGCCAACATGGCACCCTCGATGACGGCGTGGCACAGTAAGGTTCATTCAAGCTAATTGTCTCGTGACATCAACGATTTGGTTGCATTGACCTTCCCGCTCCAACGTTCATGTGGCGCACTCCTTGCTCACGGTGCGCCGCATGCGTTCCTTCCTCCGACTTTCCGTTCGCCCACGGCGTCGTCATGGCGAGCGACTTCGTTCAAGGAACGGTAGACGGCGGCACGTGGGTTCGAGGCAGCGTCTACGCGGGCGCGATTCCCTCGTCACGCGGTCAATTGTTACGAGCTCGGAGAATCGGGAAGAATGCGACCAAGCCATCTCTTGAGTGCACGCGGGTCTCGATGACGCGCCAACGAGAGAAAGGCTTTACCATTGAAGCGAATCCCGCGACCGTTTCGGCTCGTTCTCCTTTGCCCTCTCCTGGCAATCCATCTGCCTGCATGCGGAGGTGAAATCGAAACGGAGCCGATCGATTCGGGAGACTACGAGAGAGGGACAGGAGGTGGCGAGTTTTTGCACCCCGCTGGGTACTGGGACCGTCGACCTCGCGACGGGAAAGGCGCGCAAGTCTGCATCCGAACCCTGCAAACCGATTTTTTCCCCGCGACATCCCGGTTCGCCGTCCTCTCGATGGGCCCTTTGGAAGAGACGACGATTTTTTCGTTGAGCTTTTCGACCGGAAAACTCACGCGCTTGGATCTTCCTGATTCGCTGCCGACAACGATCGGGCTCTCGTCGACAGCAGGTGCGTTTCTGCGGGTCGGCGACAGTATCGGGGCCTTCAGCTCGAGCGCCCGAGCGGAGCTATCGCGTGGTCTCACTCGCGGGAGAGGGGCTTGCGGAGACAAAGCGTGATCCCGCCCTTCGCACCGTCGGCAGCGGCGCGACGTACGTGCTCGACGCGCCGATCAACGATGGAATCACGCGAGAGCGCGCCGACACGCTCTACGGAATCGATGCGCAAGGCGAGGCGAAGAAGCTCGCAGAGGGTGATTCATTCTTCCTGAGAAGTGCCGGCGACGTGGTGGTCGCCTTAGAAAGCCCGCATCTCGAAGGCCTCACGCCGCGCCCGAAGATGAAGCTCTTCGCGGGCGCAATTCCGTAGTCGCCGCTAGCGCCTCAGCGCGCTTATTCGATCTTATGCGAACTTTATTGCGCTGCGCGTAATTGACTGGCCGGAACGCAAGGTCAGGGTGGTGCCCACGATGACCTTCCGCTCCTTCGTACTCGTGTTGACGTGCCCGCTACTCGCGACCGATCTTCTGGCCTGCGGTGGGAAGCTCGCCGCTGAGGAAATAGATCCGGGAGAATATGAACCCGTTCCAGTGCGCGAGACCGATTGCTCCTTCGCACCGCCGGCCTCCCCCTTTCAGAAGATCAGCGAAGATGCCGTAGACATCAAGATCAGCGCATGCGGTCACGTTGCATGGACGGACACGGCAGGTCGACTTTTTGTCACGAGTCGCGCACTCGAAGAACCAACGATGGTGAGTGATGGAATTACGCAGACTTCTCCCTACGATACCTTTTTTCTCTTCTCGAAGACTGGGCGCTATCTCTTGGCGAATACGCCAGCCGGACCCCTTTCACGCGACCTCGTAACGGGAAAGACGACTCGGCTCGAAGCACTTTCTAAGCTGGGACCTTGCGGCGAAAACGACGGACGCGAGGTCGCGATGTGGTGCTCATCGCTTGGGTCCGGCATCGTCGATCTTGCGACGGGGCGAGCGACTACGGCGACTACGGCAGAGTGCGATGAGAGCGAGCTCTTCGTGACGCGAGGCTACGGCTTTCTCTCTGTTGGAACGCTAGAAGAGTCACCTACCTTTCTGTCTATGAATTTCTCCACGGGCAAGACGGAGCGCTTGAAGAGTCCAGCGCTCCCCCCACCGCTCAGCATCCTCTCGGGGGGAAGCTCGATGGGTCTCTTCGGTGAGAGCGTCATCGGCCTCAGCTTCAGGGGACGCCAACGAGCGGACGAAGAAGAGCGAATTCTGTTTACCAAGTTCTTTCGCCTCGAAGATGGTCGCGACCTCGGTGTGGACGAGAAGCTGCAGCTCCTAGGGTTCGGGAGGAACTTCGCGCTGCTCTCGCTGCGGCCCGATGCGAATGCCGACGAAGGTGCGCGCGTTTTGTGGGGCTACGGATTCACGGGTTCGTTCACCGGACGTCCGATGGCGATTCTTCGAAACGACGAACACGAACCGATCCTATCGCTGAACGCCTCCTCGGAGCTCTTCTCCATCGACGCTCGAACACTCGCAACGGTAAAGCTCGCAGACGATGTCAGCCGCATCGTGACTTCCGATGACGAGCGAACATTCGCGATTCAGCGCGGCGTAGGAGGTCTCGTCGAGTTCTACGAAGAGATGAAGGCCACTCCGGTGACCAAGTTGAAGACCGGCGAGTACATCCGATCTGCCGCTGGGAACGCTACCGTCGTCCTCACTGATGGGACGACCTTTCGTGTCGTGTCTCGATTCGGTGCTCAGGTCGGAGAGTCGCACCGCGAACCGTCACTCTATTCGGTAGGTAAGAGCGGCGCGGTCTTCACGCTCGACACGCCCATTGACGACGGTGTTAAGCGAAAAAATGACGACACGCTCTATGGCATCGATTCCAAAGGAACGACAACGAAGCTCGCGGAGGGGGATTCCTTCTACGTTGTTGTCGGGGGCGACGTGATCGCCGCGGTCGAGAGTCCGCTGCCCGAAGATGGCTCGCCCCGTCTCGGGATGAAGCTCTACGCGGGCGCGATTCCCTAAAGGTTCAGCGCTTCGCTCTTCGCGAAGATTCGACCGCGGTTTCGTCTTTCGTGACGGACAAGATTCGCTCGCCGCGAAGCTCGACCCGTCCGCGACTGGCAACGTGATACCCGGTCACGTGCGCGCTTTCCTCGCTCTTCGTGAGCGCCGTCAGCACGACGTGAATCGTCTCCGCCGCGCGTCGGCTCGGCCGATAGACGATCTTCACGGGCTTCTCCGATTTGATCGCGGCTTCGCACGCTTCGAGAATTTCCGTGCGTGCGACGTTGATGCCGACGCGCACTTCCCAGAGATCGCGTGGCGTCTTCGGTGCGAGCGCAGCCGTCACGCGGCGAAACACTTCGCGCATCGCCGCCACGTCCGAGCCGGCGCGATGTGCGGGGCCCGTGTCGATCTTGAAGTGAGCACGCAAGCGATCGAGGGAGTGGCTCTCGAGCACGAACGCGCGCCGCGTGAGATGCAGCGTGTCGATGAAAGATCCGATGCGTAGTGAATCTGCCACCGGAGGCCGCTCTTCTTCCGATGCGGGCTCTTCTTTCGAAGCAGACAGTCGCTCGAACGCTGCTTCGAGAAACTTGATGTCCCAATCGGCGCCGTGCGCGACGAAGATGGCGCCGTCGAGGAGCTTCGCGACCTCTTCTGCGATCTCCGCGAACGTCGGCGCACTTTCCAGCGCATCGCTTTTCAAACCGTGAACGAACATTCCCGCGCCTTCGAGACGAGATGGACGCACGAGTGATTCGACTCTTCCGACGATTTTTTCGCCGACGACGCGCTCGATGCAGACCTCGACGATCTCGTCCTTCTTCGGATCGAGGCCCGTCATCTCGAGATCGACGAATGCGAACGGCGCTTCGTCCATCGGAAGATCCCACGGTGGACCTTCCTTTGGCTTCACGGCGCGCGCGCGCTTGGAGCTCTTTTCGTCAGCGTTCGACAACGAGGGCGATCCCTTGTCCGACTCCGATGCAGAGTGCGGCCATCCCGCGTTTTCTATTTTCACGTACGAGCGAGTGCACGAGGGTCCCGAGGATGCGTGCACCGCTCGAGCCGATGGGGTGCCCCAATGCGATCGCGCCGCCACCGACGTTCACCTTGGCGGGATCGAGCTCGAGATCGCGAATGCACGCGAGCGACTGCGCAGCGAACGCTTCGTTGAGCTCGACGAGATCGAGATCGGAAGAACGAAGCTCGGCGCGTGCGAGCGCTTTTTTACCCGCAGGAATAGGGCCGATGCCCATGAGGTTCGGTTCGACGCCGGCCGTCGCAAAGGAGACGACGCGTGCCAAAGGCTCGAGCTTCTCGCGCTTCAAGAAGTCTTCGCTGACGAGAAGCACGCTGCTGGCGCCGTCATTCAAGGGCGAGCTATTGCCGGCCGTGACGCTTCCACCTTTTCGGAACACTGCGGGGAGCTTCGCGAGCTGTTCGAGCGTGACGTCGGGGCGCGGCGATTCGTCTTTGTCGACGACGAGCGCATCTCCCTTTTTTTGCGGCACGTGAACGGGGACGATCTCCTTGTCGAACCATTTGCCGGCGATCGCTTTGCCCGCTTTCTCTTGCGAAGCTTTGGCGAAGCGATCTTGCTCTTCGCGACCGATGTTCCATTTTTCGGCGACGTTCTCTGCGGTCTCACCCATCGACTGCAACGGAAAGCGCTCGGCCATTTTCGGGTTTTCGAAGCGCCAGCCAAGCGTGGTGTCGTACACTTTTGGAAAGTCGCGCGAGAACGCTTCTTCGGTTTTACGGAACGCGAACGGCGCACGCGTCATGCTCTCGACGCCGCCCGCCACCACGACATCGGCATCGCCCGTCCAAATGCGCATCACGGCATCGGTGACGGCTTCGAGCCCGGATCCGCAGAGGCGATTCACGGTGACGGCCGGAACTTCGTACGGCAAGCCTGCAATGAGCCCGGCCATTCGCGCGACGTTGCGGTTGTCTTCGCCGGCCTGATTCGTCGCGCCGAAGATGAGCTGATCGATCGCGCGATACGCCGCAGGAACGCGCGACTCGTACGCGCGGAGAACGTGCGCTGCGAGATCGTCCGGGCGAACGGACGAAAGAGCGCCGCGATATTTGCCGATGGGCGATCGGACGGCATCGACGATGTAGGCTGCGCGAAGGGCGTTCATGCGCTGATGAATCTAGAGCACCGGACGGCGTGAATCCCATCGATTTCTTGCGGCACCACGACGTCTCTTCCCGTTTTAGGGTGTTCGGACCATGATGTGGATCAAGCCTAAGATTTCGAAAACGAACACAACAGCAAGCACAAGGAGTGTCGCGCGAACGGCGCGCGAGAGTGGAGGCGTCGGTGCAAGCTTTGTTGGGTCTCGTGTGACGGACGCGAGCTCACCTCGCTGAGCCTCAACTAGAGAGTTGAGGCCTTGGTTCTCGCGGCGCAGCGTCGTGACCTCCTCGTTCAGGAGATCGACGCGTACGCGCAGCTCGTCGTCGTCGTCGCGGTAAGCCACGCCGTCGCCTTCTCCTGAGCGTTACTTCAGTTTCGCTTCGAGCGCATCGACGCGTTCTTGGAGGCGCTTGATCTCTGCCTTGAGATCTTCATTGGCGGCGTCGTTCTTCGATGGGAGCGTCGGCAAAACGGCGCGAATGCGTTCGTCGATCTTGTGCTGCCAATCTTCGAGCGTGCCTTTCGCTTGATCGACCAAGCTTGGCTTCTGCGGCTCAGGCGGTGGGGCCGGCGCTTTCGGTACTTCGCTGCCTCCCGGTCCCTTCTTTTGACCCGCAGGAATGAGGCGGCCGATGGGACCTTCGCGCAAATCAGAGAGAACTTTTTCGGTGCGCGACTGAATGAGATCGCGCAGCGACTGAAGCGGAACCTCTTTGCCCTTCGTCTTTTGCTCTTCGTAGAGGATCTGCGCGAGCGTGACCTGCGTGAGATCTTCTTTCGACGAGTTGTCGACGACGGTGAACTCTTCGCCCTGACGAAGGAGCTCGGCGAGCTCGGCGAGCTTCACGTAGCGGCTGCTGCGCGTGTCGTAGAGCTTCCGGTTCGAATAGCGTTTGATGATGCGCTTCGGACGCGGCGCTTCGGCCTGCGTTTCCCCGGTGTCTTGGCCCTCACGCTCGCTCATATCTCTCCTTACCGTGAAGGCGGGCCAAGAGCTAGATCGGGTTGAGGTCCAGAGGAATCACCCTCGAATTCGGCCTTGACGGGGAGCGCGCCCGCAAGGGATACCTCGCGCCGTTCGCACGGCTGCCTTTGCGAATTGCAACAAATTGAAAACTCAGACCTCGTGACGAGGGCGGGAAGCTCGGTGAAATGCCAGCGCGGTCCCGCCACTGTAATTGGGGAGACAATGCCAGGAAGGCTTCTTTCGAAGCTTTCAGCCACTCGATGCTTCATCGGGGAAGGCCGCGCAACGTCGACGATCCAAGAGCCAGGATATCGCCCGCGTCGCGACCCCGAGAACAACACCTTGCGGAAGAAGAGGTGCGGGTTCGTCCATCCTGGGCGTTCGTGCACCATTCATTTTCCGCGAGGCTAAGAAAAAGCCGGCGTGAGAACCGGCACGAAAGGGTCTCCAAAAATGAATCATCGCATCTTGATTGCGGCACTCGTGGCCTCCTTGTCCTTCGCCTGTGGCGATGACGAAGACGACACGAATCCCACCACGGCTGGCATTGAAGTCGCGGGCACTTGGACGTCGAGCTTCGGCGGCGACGTCGTCATCACCGACACGACGTGGACCGACATGGTTGCGCAGAAGGTCGTCAAGTTCGACAACACGAAGAACTCCGTCATCACGCTCACTCCGGCGACCGTGCCCGAGGGCTACACGCCCAACGTGTTCTCGCGCACGCTTTGGACGGAGACGGTTGCGGGCGTGACCAACGTCTGCACGGTCGACTTCAACCTTGCGACGCAGGCCGAAGCAGAAGCTTCGACGACCACGGCGAACGCAAACGATCTCGACAAGGGCTGCGGCGGCTTCGGCTGGACGAAGCTCACGAAGAAGTAAGAGCACGTCAGCGCCAGAAATATGAACGCGATCGCA
>JAHFDV010000627.1 GCA_023248815.1 Myxococcales bacterium | reverse complement strand
GCAAAGACCGTTCTACGGAGTCATGCATGACGGCAGTCCTCCAAGTCCGCGGAAAGGCAAAAGCGAGCTCGACAACACCGAGGTCTCGCGGCGCTTCCTCCTGAAGCGCGAGATCGGTCGAGGCGGCATGTGCGTGGTGTACGCAGCCGAGCATCGCTATACGCGACGCAATGTCGCCATCAAGTTGTTGTCGGACAGCGCTTCCGGAAAGCGCGACCTGTGCGCGCGCCTGCTTCGCGAGGCTGCTGCTCTTGGGCGACTCCGCCACGAAAACATCCTGCAGGCCCTCGATGCCGGCGTCGACAACGAAGGCTCGCCCTACCTCGTGCTCGAGCTCGTCGACGGACGAACCCTCGACGACATTCTGACGGTTCGCGGACATCTTTCGCCCGGCGAAGCCGTGACGATCGTTCGAGGCGTCGCGAGTGCGCTCGGCGCAGCACATCGACGCGGCATCATTCATCGCGACGTGAAGCCGGGAAACGTCTTCGTCGCGAACGGCCCCGACGGTGAGACGGTGAAGCTCGGCGACTTCGGACTCGCGTACGTTCCCAACGATCATGAATCTGCGCCGCGCCTAACGGGCCAGGGCGTCATCATCGGAACGCCGGAATACATGGGCCCGGAGCAGCTCATGTCGCAGCCCGTTTCGCTGCAGTTCGACATTTGGGCGCTCGGCGTTCTTCTACACGAGCTCTTGACGGGTGAAGTGCCGTTCGTCGGCAACTATCACGACGTTCTCTTGCAGACGATGGCTTCCAACAAGCCGGCCGTTGCAGGTCCATCGCCGCTCATCCCCGAGAGTCTCGTTCCCGTGATCAATCGATCGCTCTCGCGCACTCCCGAAGTTCGCTACCAGAACGTCGACGACTTTTTGGCGGCGCTCGATGCGTGCCCCGTGAAGCCGCAAAAGCTCTCGTTGCTCGCGGGCAACATCCAACGTGCGAACAATGAAGCGGCCAAGCGCGCTCAAGTTCGTGTTCCCTATCGTGCGCCAGCTCGCGTCGATCTCGAGGGTGGCAAACGTCTCGAGGGACGTTGCGACAACATCTCGCTCGGCGGCGTGCTCATGCACCTCAGCGAAGATCTCGCGGTTGGCACCCCGGTTCACATCTGCTTCGCGTTGCCCGCGAGCGGTCTCGTGACCACCCTTCCGACGACGGTGCGTTGGGTGAAGCGCCTAGATGGCGTGGGCCATCTGAAATACGCAATCGGTTTCGAATTCCACTATCTCGACAAGAAGTCGGAAGATGAAATTCGCGCGTACGTCGAGTACGTCGGCGAAAACCACGTCTGAGTCCATTCTCGGGCAGATCGTAAACACCGGACGGCGGAGTCGTCCAAACTGTCGCGTCCCTTCAGGCGGTTTCGCGCGGAGCTGCAGGCCAGGTGTCGGCGATGCGACGAGCGTAGATGCCGCTGTTGTGGTGGCGACACGAGCCACGTGCGCGGTCGATCGAGTCGAAAGAGACGCGGTCGCAGCGACCACACACGCAGAGTGAACCTTCGTATTCTTCGCCCTGCATGAGGTAGTCGACGGCGACGAGCGAAAGAATGCGCTGCACGATCGTGGAGTTCTTTTGCGCGACGGGAATCCAGCCGCGATTGCCTTCGCCGTCGTGGCACTCGATGATGAGGCCATCGACGATGGCCGCTCCCGCGAACTGGTACGCGCACTCTTCGTCGGTGAGCGAGCGAAGAACCGAAAGAACTTCCTCTCGCGCGTCCGTGATGCGCTCTCGCAGCATTTCGCTTTCGACGCCGCCGTATGCCGCTTGGACGTTGAAACGGTCGTCGCTCGGGCGGCCCGTCGACGCTTCACGTGCGTACGAGGTCAGCCACGAGTACGAGCCCGAGAGCCAGACGAGGAACGAACGGTGTGAATTTTCGTCGCTCGCCACTTCGTTGACGAAGTGAAGCGCGGATTCACGACACGCTTGCGCCACGGCAAGTGCGCCCGTCTGACGCGGAAGCTGAAACACCGTGGGGCGAGGATTGGAATCGAATGATTGTTCCATGCAGACAGCCATTGCAGCGATCGTTCCATCTCGTTTTCATTTGGTGAAATGAGCGAGCTTGCGTGGTGGGGCGATCTTTCCATTCTCGAGCGAATGAAGTGATGTTTCAACGCATCGATTTGGAGCTTCCAAACAAGCTTCTTCACGAGGTGCATTAAACCCACGACATCGCAGTGACGTCAGAGTTTCATCACGCGTCAGCAGGGTGGCGCTCCCGTCCACAAGCGCTAGTTCGCCGACAGGATTCTCGCGCCTACGGAAGCGCGCTCCGCGGTCCCGCGAACGAACGTTCGCCAAACAAACACTGCTGGTGCGAACCAGATCGCACGTCCTTCTCGGGAGCACCCACCTGCGAACGAACGTTCGCCAAACAAACACTGCTTGCGCGAACCAGATCGCGCGCACGAAGGGACTGAATCGATGCCTTCGCCCCGTCGAGGCATCGCATGCAGTCCCGCACGTCGTCCTCGGGAGTACAAAATACGGCAACGGCCCGCATTTCTGCGAGCCGTCGGCGTGGTGTGTTGGGTGGGTGTAGTGAGGAAAGGCTCAGGCGACTTTCTTGTTGCGCTTCGCGAAGGGCATCGTCTGCTTCGCTTCGCGCGTGTCACGCGTGTAGACGCCGCTGGCGCGGTGCGCGTGGCCGCATTCGCCCGAGTGCGTGTGCGCGTCGAAGCGGACCGACGAGCATTGTTCGCAGACGTTGAGACCGCGGTAATCGTCTTTGCGCGAGAGGTAGTCCGTGACGAAGAGGGAGATGATGCGGTCCGCGAGGCTGAGCTTGCCGTAGCCGACGGGCGCGTAGGTCGTTTGGCCTTTGCCGTCTTCGCACTTGATGACGATGCCCGCTTCGAGTGCATCGCGCGACACGCGGTACGCGCCTTTGGGGTCGCTCATCGTCGCGAGCGTCGAGATGACTTCGTCGCGCGTGTGCTTGATGAGCGCGTCGACCGTACGCGACTCGATCGCGCTGTAAGCGCTGTCGACGTCGAATGCCGCTTCGCCGTCACGAGCGACGAGGAGGTCGGCCGCGTGGCGCGTCACGCGCGCATACGAGTCGGTGAGCCAAACGAGGAGCATGAACTTGCCCGCATCTTCGGAGGCCATCTGCTCGAGCACTTCGAGCGCAGCTTCGCGGCATTCGATCGCGAGGCCG
>JAHFDV010000626.1 GCA_023248815.1 Myxococcales bacterium | reverse complement strand
GCCCAGCGTCGGCAAGTAGGTCGTACGAAGCGCCATCCCCTGCTCCGACACGTTCACTGCGTGGGCATCGAAGGCGGGCCCGAGGCTCGCTCCCACTTCGACTTCCGCGTTCAGCGGAACACGCATCGTCTCATCCGACCGTCGCTCGCTCTCTTGGCTCATGACACTCCTCCACGCGGGGTTTCGTGCCCGCATGATCGAAGTAACCAAAGGTAGGCAAAGGGGCCAAGTTTTGACGTCGCGATTCTCTCGCGCGGGCGCTCGCCAGCGCTTACGGAAGCGCCGCTATTCGACGTCGCCGAGAGCGCGTACCAAGTAAAAAATCACGATGACGAAGCTGAATGCGCCGCCCGCGAGCAGCATGGGCGCTTCGTGAAAACCGACCGTTCTACCCGCGTGAACATAGGTGATTCCAGCAACGGCCGATGCCGCGACAATGAACGAATGAACGAGCGAGAAGCCTCTCTCGGGGCGACCACGCACTTCACTCGCTTCGTTGAGAAAAAATCGCGTGAGGAACACGAGCGCGATCGTCGCAACGAAGGCCCCGCCATATTCGTGATGCGTGAGCACGAAGTCGTAGACGCCGTGCAGGCCCATCACGAGCAGCGCGCGCTCGGAAAACGCAAAGGCGTGCTTCTCGGAGTCTTTGAAGAGATCGTCGAGAGCAGAGGCCAACACCGCCGTCATCGAGATGTGAAAGAAGTTGGCGGTGAGAAAGCGCGCGAACGCCGTCGTCGGGTCGCTGCCTGCGAGATACGAGATGTTCTCGGCCGCTGCGAAGCCGAGCCCCGCAAATGCGCCCACGGTGAGGATGTCGAGCCGGTCGCCCCACTTCCTCTTGCGGATCAAATAAATGATCGGTGCGATGCACGCGAGCTTGCAAACCTCCTCGCGAACGCCGACTCCAAAGACGAAAAACAACATGTCGCGGCCGGCGTCTCCGGTCTCGGTGAAGCGAAGCTTCGCTTCTTCGACGACGCTGACGACGAGTGTGGGGAGGGTGCTGAAGACGCCGAGCGCAAAGGCAAGGAACGCCATGCTGCGCATCCAGCGCGTTCGCTTCGAAAGCTTTCCGATGCGCGCGCAGACGAACGCCCACGCGAGCGCGGTGATGGCGCTGAGAAAGACGCTCCGCTCGAGAAAGCGATCCTTCCAAATCTCGAAGACGAGACGGGCCGCGCGCCCCGCGTTGCGATCTTGAATCGCGACGTGGCACCGAATCTCGAGCGGAACGTGTTCGGCAATCCGCGGGTCTTGCACGAGGAGCTCGACGCGCCCCCAATCTTCGTTGCCGATGAACACGCGCAACGCACCGAGGAGCGCCTCTTCGTGATCCGGATACGCCCGAGCTTCGCGTTCGAAGTAGGCGGCGGCGTCATTTTCGTGCGCGCGCAGCTCCTCGGCCTCGCCGAGCGCATAGTTGAACCACGGGCGCGGAGGCGTCTCGGCGGCAGCCTTTTTGACGGCGTCCGTCAACGAGCGCTTTTCTGCGAGCGACCGACCGCCGCGAAGAAATCGTCCCACGAGCCGCACGTCGAAAGGGATCGTCGTGTCTTCGAGGAGGTGGTCGAGATCGTCCGGGACGCGCGTGAGCGTGTGCAACGCGAGCTCTTCGTCGATCGAGGGATCCACGAGCTTCGTGGGCCCTTCGTCGCGAAGGCCCGCGTCGGTCGAAGCGTCCGTGTCCGAGCCTGCATCGACGGAATCCTTGCCAGCATCGCTCGCGCCGGCAGCTCGAGCGTCGGCCGTTCGAGCGTCGGCCGTTCGAGCGTCGGCAGGTCCAGCATCGCCCGTTCGTACCTCGGGCGCCGCAGCTCCCGCATCCGTGGAAGGCGTCAGCTCGGGCTCGTCTTCACCCGCCGCGTCTTCCACGACGTCTTGCGTGACGATGAATCCGGCGCCGTGCGGATCGTGCATCCTCACGAGCGCGACGAGATCCGGGACCGACTTCGTGCGGAGAAATTCGTCGCGATAGAGCTCTTCTGCTTGCGCGATGCCTCCCGTGCGGCGAAGACGCACCGCGCGCTCATGAAGCGATTCGCGCGACGGGACGATCGCCGTGGCTACGTATGCAATGAGGGCCGCAACGGCAAACGCCAGAAAGCCCGGAAAAAGGAGTCTCTGGCGATTCAGACGCGTGTAAAAAAGGCGCCGAAAGATCGATCGTTTCATCGAAAGTTCCGGGCCCTTCACGCCGCGAAGAGAAATCTCAGAGCGGGATGTTCGTGTGCTTCTTCGGCGGGTTCGTGTCGCGCTTGTCCTTCAAGAGATCGAGCGCGCGGAAAAGGCGCGTGCGGAGCGTGCGCGGCGAGATTACCTCGTCGATGTAACCGAGCTCGGCCGCCTTGTAAGGATTGGCGAACTTTTCCTTGTATTCTGCAATGAACGCTGCGCGGGTCGCCGCGGGATCTTGTGCTTTCGCAATCTCGTTGCGGCGGACGATGTTGACGGCGCCTTCCGGTCCCATGACGGCGATCTCTGCCATCGGGAACGCGAGATTGATGTCTGCGCGGATGTGCTTCGACGCCATGACGTCGTACGCACCGCCATAGGCCTTGCGCAAGATGACCGTGATCTTCGGCACGGTCGCTTCGGCGAAAGCAAAGAGAAGCTTCGCCCCGTGCTTGATGATGCCGCCGAACTCTTGCTCGGTCCCCGGAAGAAATCCGGGAACGTCCACTAGCGTGACGAGGGGAATGTTGAAGCAGTCACAAAAGCGCACGAAACGTGCGGCTTTCATCGAGGAGTTGATGTCGAGCACTCCCGCCAACACTTGCGGTTGATTCGCGACGACACCGATCACGCGGCCACCGATGCGCGCGTATCCGACGACGATGTTCGGCGCGTACTCTTCCGCGACTTCGAAGAACACCCCACCATCGACGACCGCCTTCACGACTTCTTTCACGTCGTAGGGCTTGTTCGATTCGAGCGGAATCATCCCGTCCAGCTCGGGGACCTCGCGCGTCACCGGATCTTCGCTGGCGCGGAACGGCGGATCTTCTTGGTTGTTGAGCGGAAGGTACGAGAGGAGCTCGCGCACTTGGAGCAGTCACGACTTGTCGTCCGGCGAAGTGAGATGACAGACGCCGCTCTTCGCCGCATGCGTGTGCGCGCCGCCGAGCTCTTCTTTCGTCACTTCTTCGTGGGTCACCGTCTTGATGACGTCCGG
>JAHFDV010000625.1 GCA_023248815.1 Myxococcales bacterium | reverse complement strand
ATGGGAACACCCATCGCGAGGATCGGGACGAGCAACGACACGGCGGTCGAAGCCTTTTGCGAGGCTCCGAGAAGGGCCGATGTCGCGAGCACGTAACCGATGAAATAGCTGCCCGCGTCGCCCATGAAGATGCGCGCGGGGTTGAAGTTGAAGAAGAGGAAGCCGAGGATCGATCCCAAGAGCGCCGCCATGGGCACCATGATGAGAAGGTTTTGCCCGCCGCCGACGTAGGCGACGACGAGGTTGGTCAACGCGGCAAAGAACGCGATACCGCCCGCGAGCCCGTCGAGTCCGTCGATGAGATTGAACGCGTTGATGATGCCGACGATCCAAGCAATCGTCATCGGAAACGCGAAGATTCCGAGAGACACCGCTGCAGGGAGAAACGGTGCCGCGGGCAGACTGATCCATTCGATCCGAAAGCCCGTGCCCCACGCGAGGCAGGCGACGGCAACTTGCGCGTAGAGCTTGTAGAGCGCTCTCACCCGACGCGTGTCGTCGAGGAAGCCGACGGTCGCCATGATCAAGCCGCCACCAATGAGACCGACTCCGCGAACCCATTCGGCGCGAACCGTGACGGCGACGGAGCTCTCTGTGAAAAAGAGGGCGACGAGCGGAAAGATGAACGCGATGACGATCGCGAGGCCACCCGAGCGAGGAATGGCACGATGGTTGACGTTGCGTCCGCCAGGATTCGAGACCGCACCGAGCTTCTGGCCGACGATTCGCGCGACGGGCGTCAAAAGGACGCTGAGGATCGCGGAGACCAAAAACGCAGCAAATACAGAACGCATTGGGGCCGGGGCTCGGGGTTGAACGGTCTAGCACACGCTCGAAATGCGCGCATGGATGATATGGGAACAGGACCGGCTTCTGATCGCGCCTCCCGAATTCGGATGTCTCTTTTCGACTACCTCGTTCGCTGGTACGAGGACCGTGACGCATGATCAGGGCAGGCGACGAATGAGGTACGGAATGCGCAACTGGTTTTTCCTTGTCGGCCTCGTGGCCTCGATGGGCTGCCGTTCAGGGGGCCCTTACGGTCACGCCGTGAACTACGTGCCGCTTTCGGAAGAAGAAGAGGCCGTCTCGGGAGCGCGCGAATACGATCCCGTGATGGCGCGCCGATTCCCGGAAGACTGGTCGAAGGCGAACGTCTCTCTCTTCGGTGTCGTTCTGCGACGCGAGCCCGCCTCCGGTGGAGCCGACTCGTTTCTCGTCTCGGTGCGGCGCCTCGAACCGCGCAACCTCTGCGATAGCGCCAACGACACGGATACCTGTCGCGTGACGATTGGCGATCGCGAGTTCGGCCAGCTCGTAGTTCGAGCGAAGCTCTCACGCGAAGATCAAGTTGGCGAAAATTCCATCGGTCAAGGATCGCTCTTGCGCGTGGTCGGCAAGCTCGACGCTGCACCCTCCGACGAGGCGGTGCCGACCATCCGCTCGACCTATCTTCGTCATTGGCCGCGTCTCTTCTACGTGACGCGTGCCAACGCGACCGTGATGCGCCAGTAGTCGAGAACCTTTTTAGGCCCGCTCGCGTATGACCTCGGAAGCGTCCCAACCGGAGATCTTGCAGCGTGGAGCGGATGGATCGCTGCGTGTTCCCGCTTTTGCGACGGCTCATTCGCACGCCTTTCAGCGCGCTTCGTGGCCGCGCGCAGCGAAGAGGTCGCGCAGGAAAGCAGGGCGGGGCGGATTCATTCTGGTCGTGGCGCGAAGAAATGTACGAGCTCGCGCTGAGTCTCACGCCCGAATCGATCTTCGAAGTCAGCCGTGTGGCGTTTCGAGAGCTTTACCAAGCCGGGGTGCGAACCGTCGGAGAGTTCCACTACGTGCATCACGACGGCAACGGCGCACCGTTTTCGGATCGCACGGTGATGAGCGATCGCGTCATCGAAGCCGCCCGGGCGGAGGGACTCCGCATCTCGCTTCTTCGCGTCGCTTACGCGCGTGCGGGCTTCGAGAAGAAAGCAGAAGGCGCTCAGCTGCGATTCGTCGACGGAAGCGTCGACTCCGTTCTTCGCGACGTCGAGACGCTTCGTGCGAAGTATGTGAACGACCCCGACGTGAAGATCGGAATCGCGCCGCACTCCGTACGCGCGGTCTCTCCCGAATGGATCCGCGATCTCGCCGCGCACGCGGCGAAGCATGATTTGCCGTTCCACATGCATGTTGCCGAGCAAACGCGCGAGATCGAAGAGTGTCTCGCCGAGACTGGTCTTCGTCCCGTAGATCTTCTCGAACGCGAAGGCGCGCTCGGATCGCGGACGACGCTGGTACATGCAACGCATCTCACCGAAGAGGAAGCCGCGAAGGTCGGTAGCGCGCGCGCGTATGCGTGCATCTGCGCGACTACGGAACGTGACCTCGGCGACGGGTTGCCGAACCTCGGCGCTCTTCGAAAGCACGGCGCACGTCTCTGTGTCGGGGTGGACAGTCACGTCATCTGCGATCCGCTCGAAGAGATGCGATCCCTCGAGCTGCTCGAAAGACTTCGCACGGAGAAACGCGTGACCTTCGAAGGGGACGAAACTCCCGCTGCGTCGCTTTTTCGTTCGGCGTCGCATACGAGCGCCGAGGCATGTGGATTCGCCGACGCAGGATCGACGATCGCGATCGATCGCACGCATGCTTCGCTTGCTCTCGTCCATGACGAAGACTTGCTCGACGCGATCGTGTTCGGCGGCCGCGCGGATCTCTTCCGATAGAGCGTCCTATTCCGATAGAGATAATCGGAAATTCCAGGGGGTTTCGAGTCCCTTGTAGTTTGCACCCTTCGTGCCGAGCCGTTCCGCGTGCGGCATGAAGACTGCAATTCCCTCCTTCGACAGCGAAGACTGGAGGGATTTCGTGATGAATGAGAGACAGAACCATGACGCCTCGACCGTTTTGCCACGAGCCTGGCGTTTTGCAGCTCGCGTGACGTTCGCACTCACTCTCACCTTTACGTTCCTCGACCCTCGCGCGGCAGCGGCTTCGCCGACGCTCGAGCTCGATGTAGAAGCCACGAAGAGCGAGGTCTCCGATCGCGAGGCTTCGGATCTCTTTCAATCGATCGTTCGTCGTGAGACGGACAAACTCGACCGCTCGCGTCTCCGCACGAGCGCGATTCTTTCGGCGACTCTCGTGCGCTACGAGACTCAGGACGGTGCGGCGGAGTGCATCGTCTCGGCGA
>JAHFDV010000624.1 GCA_023248815.1 Myxococcales bacterium | reverse complement strand
AGTCGGCTTCGTAGCGCCCCGGTGCCGTCTGATGCATCGCAACTTTCTTCCGCTCTCCACCCGGCTCCGGCCCCTTCACTTCGAACATCGCCTCGAGCCCGTTCTGGAATCGGTCATCGCCGCCGACCGCGTCGATGTGCGCGCGCACGTGACCCGTAGCGGGATCGATCTCCGCGCTCATGTCGAACTGTTGGCGCTTCTTCTGCCGCATGTGCTCGCGCACGAGCTGTCCCCAAAACTGCCCATAGAGGGGCCACTTCAGCCATTCGACGGCCCAGAGATTCTTCACGTCGCTCGTCCACGCAAGGGACCAACCGAGGCCCACGTGCCAGCGCGCCAAGATCGGCTCGGCAAGCTCTGATTCGAGGATCATCTGCGCCGGCGGCGGCTTCATGCGCGTGGCCACATATCCGTGGAGATAGGGCGCGCCCACGATGTCGATGCCGCGCAAAAAATCGGCGGGCGAAACCACGCGCGGCTGGAAGTACTCTTCGACGGCGGCCGAACGACTCACCATCTCGGTCTCCCGCGTGAAGACGCGCGGAAGCGACTGCGGATCGAGCACCTTGTAGAAGCGTCCGCCGCCGAGATCCGCGATCATTCGAAGCAAGCCTTCGTCGACTCCTGCACCGAGTCCGACCGAAGACACCGTCATGTTTTCGGCGACCATCGCCTGCACGAGATCGCGAATGCCGTTCTGCGGAGCCTGTCCGTCGGTGAGAAGGACGATGTGCTTGCGGCGCGCACGCGCGACCGTGAGTGATTGATACGCGGCGTCGAGCGCAGGAAAAATCTCCGTGCCGCCGCCGGGGCTGATGCGTGCGATGTCGCTTTGAATACGTGCCCGCTGCTTCGCGGGAGTCATCCGCACGACGCGTGTCGGTTGAGAATCGAATGCGATGACCTCCAAGAGATCGTCGCCTTGCAGCGTATCGGCCGTCGCCTTGGCTGCTGCTTTTGCCATCTCGAGCGGAAGTCCCGTCATCGAGCCGGAACGGTCGATCACGAGCGCCATCGCCACTTGCGGCTCGTCGCGGCGCTTCTCGGCATCCATGCGCACGGGGAGAATGCGCTCCAGGCTCGAATGCGCCCAGCCACCGAGGCCATAGCCGCTCTCGCCTCCCGCGAAGAGGAAGCCGCCGCCGAGGTCACGGAGATAGCTCTCGATGGCATCCTGCTGCGTCAGCGAAACGGACTCAGCGGGGGCATCGGAGAGGATCAAGAAGTCGTATCGTTCGAGCTCGCGAATGCTCGAGGGAAGCTCGCGCGGCGCCCGCACTTCGACATCGAACTCTTGCGCCGAGAGCGCGCTCGATAGATAGCTCGCCCGCGCGGGATTCCCCTCGACATAGAGCACCGTCGGACGCCCCGGCACCGACGTGCTGATGGTGTAGTGATTGTTCTCTTTGAAGCGATCTTCTTCGCCGGCCTGCAAGTCGAGCGCATAGGTCACTTCGCCGGCGACGCGCACGACGCTCTTGAACGTCACCTCGTTCTCGCCCGCTTTGAGATCGAGCTCGCGCACGCCGTCTAGCCCGTTGATCGCTTCGCCCTGCTTGAGTGTGGCGCGGACTTTCTGGGCGCGGCTCGAGAACACACTCGCGCGGAGCTCGAACGGCTCACCCACGCGCACCTTGGGCGGTGCACGCAGATCTCGCAGCGCGACCTCGCCCGGGACCGCGCGCTTCGTCACGACGGTGTGCAGCGTCACTCCATAGGAATGCGCGCGGCTCGCCTCTGCCAGAAGATCGCCGTCGGTCTGGACGCCATCCGTGAGGAGCACGGCGCGCTTCAAGTAGCCCTTCGGGTACAGGCCGTACGCGAGTTGGAGCGCGCTCGCGAGATCCGTTCCGGCGCCGGATCCATCGCGCACATCACCGGCCTTTTCATGACGCTCGATGGCCGTCACTTTGCCCGTGGCATCGAGCACTTCGATCGTGCGCGGGCGCCTGGCAAACGTGATGAGGCGAACGAGATCGTCTTTGCCCTTCGCATCGACGCCGTGCTGGATCTCTTCGCGGAAGTCTTCGAGGGCGGCGTCGGGGATCGATTCGGAGACGTCGGCGAGGTAGACCGTGCAAACGTTGGAGAGCTCCGTCGTGCGCACGGGACGCGCGAGCCCGACCGCGAGAAGGCCGACGAAGACGATTCGCAAGAAGACCGAGAGCAAACGCTGCGCGATGGGGAGGTCCGCGAGCGACCGTCCCGTCATCCAGACGAAATAGGGAGCCAGCAAGAGGAGCCCGAGCATCTTCGGCTCGAGGAGCTCGTATTCGGTTCCGCCGCGCGCAAAGTGAATCGTCGTCAGCGGATAGACGTGACGAAGAAAGAGCGCGAAGAGGCCGAGCGTCGCTGCGACGAAGAGCGCCGTCTCGAGAATCTTGCGTGTTCGCGGCTTCATACCGTGACTCTCCGGTGATAGGTCGCCCACTCGATGGCGGCGATCGCCACGACGATGAGGAGCAGTGCCACCCAGATGGGCGCGCTCGTCGTGAGTCCCGTGGCGTGGAGCTCCTCGGCCTTCTTGCCCCCCGCGATGAGCTCGGCCTTCGGAGCGATCTGCGCTTCTGAAAAGTCGATGAGGTTGGCCGCGAAGGATGTCTTACCCGTGGTGGCTCCCTCTGTTTTGGGCGCTTTCGGCTCGCCGCTCTCTTTTTCGGGCGAAACGCGCGCGAGGCCTCTCGCGGCATCGAGCTCATAGAATCCGGCACGTTGTCCGAGCACCGTCGCGCGGCCGTCACGTACCGGCACCTCGAGCGCCTTCGCATCCGGGAGTCTGCGCAAGGCCGCACTCGTGACGTCGCCGTCGACGGGAATGCGCCAGATATCGCCCGTGCGGAAGCTCGAGATGTAAGACGCGTCTTCATCCGCGAACCAATTGATCGTGTTGAGGAGCAGGACCGGCCAGGCAACGCGCAGCGGAAGATCGCTGTCGCGCACGTCGAAGCTCATCGCGACGAACTTGTGACCATTGCGCGCTCCCGCCACGAGAATTGGTCCACCCTGAGAAGCGCCGACGACGCGGTCCGCCGGCAGCGGAACGAGCTTGTGCGCGCGCGCGATGTTGACGTCGTCGAGTGCCGTGAAGTGAACGAGCGGATGCTTGCGATCGATCTTGTCGAAGCCGGGCTGATCGATCTCTCCTTCGACCTTCACGGGAGATCCGGGGCCCCGCGGAT
>JAHFDV010000623.1 GCA_023248815.1 Myxococcales bacterium | reverse complement strand
GTGGAAACGCGCACGAACAAAACGACAACGCCGCCGATCCGTGAGGAGCGGCGGCTGAAAGAACGGCTTGCGACCGCTCAGCTCTCGGAAACTTTGGGGGCCTTCGCCGCGTGACGGTCGAGGGCATCTTGGAGGCCGCAGCGGAGACGTTGAGCGCGCTTCACGCGACGCGCTTTTTGGGGCTTCGCGAGCCATTCATGACGTTTGCGCATGGACCAGAGGGCACGGTTTGACATAGGAGGCGGCTTTTTCCCTCCATCGAGGCGAGAATGCAAGGCAAAAACGGCTACATCCACCCGTTTTGCGCTCGATCACTCGGGGAAACGAACGAGACGCACGTCCAACTTCACGGGCGGATCCCCGGGAGAGACCTCGAGAATCTTGTCGAAGGGGAAGTATCCCGCCTTCTGGATGGTCAAAAAATGCTTCCCCGCCGGCAGCGCGACTCCGCGTGTCGCGACCATGTCCAAGCTGCCCACCGTCTGATCGTCGACGACGACGAGCGCGTCTTTGGGGTCCCCAGACATCCGCAGCGATACCGTTCGCGAGACGGGCGCCGCGCCGCAGCCCTGAACGAACGTCACGAGCATTGCCGCGCCGATGAGCACCGACGTTTTTGATCTTCGAACGTGCGCGAGGAGAGTCATTCCAAAAGGCCTCTCCGAGTCTAGCACGTCACTCCCACTCGATCGTCGCGGGCGGCTTCGAGGAGATGTCGTAGACGACGCGATTGATGCCGCGCACTTCGTTGGTGATGCGATTCGATACCTTCGCGAGAAACGCGTGCGGCAGCGGATACCAATCGGCCGTCATCCCGTCGGTCGATGTCACGGCGCGAAGGGCGCACGTCTCTTCGTACGTTCGCTGATCGCCCATCACACCGACCGATCGAACGGGGAGGAGCGCGACGAAAGCCTGCCAGATCTTCTCGTAGAGGCCGCTTGCGCGCAGCTCCTCGGTGAAGATCGCGTCGGCTTTCCGCAGTACAGAGAGCCGCTCTTCGGTGATCTCACCGAGACAACGAATGGCGAGTCCCGGACCGGGAAAGGGATGACGACCGAGCAGGTGATCGGGCAGACCCAAGAGCCGACCGCCTTCGCGAACTTCGTCTTTGAAGAGCTGGCGAAGAGGTTCGACGAGGAGCAGCTTCATGTTCTCGGGAAGCCCGCCCACGTTGTGATGGCTCTTGATGACGGCGCTCGGACCTTTCGTCGAAGTGCTCTCGATGACGTCGGGGTAGAGCGTACCCTGAACGAGAAATCGAGCCTGCGAGACCTTTGCCGCCTCGCGATCGAACACGTCGATGAAGACGCGTCCGATGATCTTGCGTTTGGTTTCCGGATCGCTCACGCCACGGAGCGCGGAGAGAAATTCTTCGCGCGCGTCCACGACGACGAGCTTCACGCGAGTTTCGAAAATGCGCGTGACGTCTTCGCGTTCGCCTTCGCGGAGAAGTCCCGTGTCGACGAAGATGCAGGTGAGCCGCTCCCCGAGAGCCTCTTTGCAAAGGATGGCGGCGACCGCCGAGTCGACACCGCCGGACAGCCCGCAGATCGCGTGCTCGGGCGCAGGAACGCGCTTGCGCACGTCCTCGATCGACTGCGTGACCCAGGATGCCGAGGTCCAATCGCCTGCGATTCCGGCAACGTCGAACAAGAACGCTTCGAGCACGTCTTTGCCGCGTTTGGAGTGCACGACCTCTGGATGAAACTGAATGCCGAAGTGCCGCTTCGTGAGATTCGCGACGACACAATTGGGCGAGCTCTTCGACGAGGCGAGCACGACGAAGCCTTCAGGAAGCTGCGTGACGGCGTCTCCGTGCGACATCCAAACTTCCGTTGCTTCCCCCGCGTCGAAGCGTTTCAGGATGCCAACGGGGTTCTCGATCTTGAGCTCTGCGCTCCCGAACTCGCGATGGTCGGCGCGCTCGACACGACCGCCATGCACTTTCGCGAGAAGCTGATGCCCGTAGCAAATGCCGAGCACGGGAACGTCGATGTCGAGGATCGAAGCGTCGAACTTCGGCGCGGAGCTTTCGTCGACGCTCGCGGGCCCTCCGGACAAGATGATCGCTTGGGGCGAGCGCGCGAGGACCTCGGCCTTGGACACCGTGCAAGGAAGCACTTCCGAAAATACGTGCGCTTCTCGGACGCGTCGCGCGATGAGCTGCGTCGTTTGCGAACCGAAATCGAGAATGACGACGGACAAGTAAAAAGGCTCGATCTTACGGTTAAAATTGGCCCGTCAAGCCGAACACGCCGCCACCGGGCACGGGAGTTCCCGTCAGCTTGGGCAAGGCCGGATGCGTCGATGCACGAGAGGTTCGCGCATCGCTCGAGGTGCCCGAGGCGATGAGCCAGATGACACCGACGCCGGTCGCGACGATGCCCGCGCCCATGATGATCTCACCGAGGAGCATCGTGCGCTTCGGCGGGTCGAGCTTGTCGTCGACTTGACTTTGCGTGCACGTCTTCTGTCCGGTCGAGCTGATGCAGGTTTTCTCGAGCTCTTTCTTGTTGTCGTCGTATTCGCTGAAGCCCTTCGTATCGAATACGACGCCCACGCCGATCGCTACGAGCCCGAGGCTTCCGAGAAGAACTGGCGCGAGCGGAAATGATTTCTTCGCCTGCGCACTCGTCGCCGGTGGGGGCGTCGTCGAGAACCCAGCGCCGCAATCGACCGCAGGACTCTCGAAGGAGCCCATCACGCTCTTGTTGCGCTGTCCCTCGGAGACGAGCACGTCTTCTTCGACGACCTTCGTTTGACCTTTTTTGTCGCGGATCTCGAACTTGAATTTGTGCGGCCCCGCATCGACCGGAAGCGCTTTCCCGTCGAGCTTCTCGGCGACGACTTGACCGTCGACGCTCACGCGAGCATCGAAGATGTCTTTGCCGCAGACGCGCGCCGAAGGGACGACCGAGGACATCGCCGATTCTGCCTGATTGAACCATTCGGCGCAGTCGCGCTTGATGATTCCCGGGCACGTCTCCTTCATGCAGAGCAAGAACTGCTCACGCGCGCGCTTCATTTTGCGGTCGTCCCGAAGGCGCTGGCCTTCTTCGGAGGCAGCAATGCACGCCTTCGTCTGATCTTGAGCATGCGCCATCTTCGGGAGGAAGACTCCAAAGGCGATCGCAACGAGAAGCGGGAAGCTATGAGATAAGCGCATCGGACCTTGGGCCCGAAAGGATTACC
>JAHFDV010000622.1 GCA_023248815.1 Myxococcales bacterium | reverse complement strand
GCGTTCGGATCTTTCAGGAGCTGCTTCGTGAGCCCCTCGTTGATGTAGAGGCGCTGCACGCCGCGATCGTTGTCGGAGACGGCGTACTTGTCGCCGTCTTTCACGATGTAAACGTCCGGCGTGATCGCGATCGTTCGCTCGTCCGAATCCGTGAAGTTGCGCGCGGGGCGGCTCTCGAGCTTTTGGATCTCTTTGACGGCCTCGTAGACCTCTTCGACCGGCACTTTCAGGTCTTTCGCGATCGCCTGATAATTGTGCTTTTCGAGGTTGTGGCGGTGCTTGTCGATGATCGCGATTTCGAGATCGTCGCAGCCGAACACTTCGGCCTGCACTCGGAGACACTCTTTGAGGTCGCGCGAGCAAACGCCGACGGGATCCCACTCTTGCATGATCCGCAAGACTTCGACGGCGTCTTCGGGATCGAGTCCTGCGGCATTCGCGAGATCTTCGATGGTCGTATCGGGAGTGCGCTCGCCGTTTTCGCGCTCGACACCTTTGAGGTCGAGGAAGCCGTTGTCGTCGAGATTACCGATGACGAGCTCTGCGAACGTTTTCTCTTCGTCCGTAAAGTCGCTCACTTGGAGCTGCCAGTGAAGGTGATCGTCGAGTCCGGAGATCTTGGTGAGGTTCTGATCGATCGGCGGAAGGTCTTCGAAGCCACCGCGATTCGTGGGGAGCGTTTGCTGCTGCGAACGGTTCTCGAGGAACTGCTCCCAATCGATCTCTTGCGACTTCTTTTCGTCCGCGCGCGTCGACGTATCGGTCGACTTCATGCGGTCCATCTCTTCCATGCGGTCGACGCGTGCGTCGGCCTGTTCATTCGAGACGGCCGAGGTCAGCTGACCGGGCTCTTGATTTCGCCGCCCTTGGGGATCGATCTCGTCATCCGCAAGAATCGGGTTGCCATCGAGTTCCTTGCGGATTTCCTCGATGAGCTCGAGCCGTGAGAGCTGAAGCAGCTTGATCGCCTGCTGCAACTGCGGCGTCATTCGGAGCTGCTGAACCTGCCGTTGCTGTTGCCTGAACTCCATGGTGCTTCCCTTCGGTTGAGCCCGAATTCCAGGGTCGGGGCTTTGCGGCGCTACTTCGCGCGACTCAAAAACTGTACCACCGCAAAACTTAAAGCCAAAGCGACTTCCATGCCAGCCCCTGAATCAGCTCCCACCCCGTAGCCAAATAGGAGAGGACTCGTGTCGCGGCGCGAGAGGGAATGCGTTCACCGCCGACGAACGAACGTTCGCCAAAACAAGATAGCGATGGGAAGTCAGACCGATGCGACCGCCGAAGGCCGTGGGATTCGTTCCCCTTTGCTGCTTCGAGGCGAGCGAATCACCGTCGAGTCTAGACCGGCTTTTCCATCTTGCAGGTGCCTTGGAACTCCACGCCGCGTTCGATGAAGACGGAGGGGGACTCGATGTTTCCGACGAGCTTTGCAGGGGCGTGCACTTCGATCGACTCTGCCGCTCGGATGTTTCCGTGCACGGCGCCTCCTCGAAGGATGACCGTCGACACATTGATCTCCGCTTCGATCTCGGCCCCTTCACCGACGATGAGCGTGCCTGTGCTCTCGACTTCACCCTTGAATTTGCCGTCGATGCGAACATGACCGTCGAAGATGAGCTTTCCTTCGAACGCGGTGCCTTTACCTAGTAACGCATTGATTTCTTGAGGTGATGGCATGGGCTCTGTGCTCTCGGGCGTGAAGGGTTAGCAGGTCGACGGAAGGACACAAGAGGGCGTTAGGATGGTGACAGAAGAGATCCTAAGGTCGCGTAACCGGCCAAATTTGCGGGCTCTTTTCTAGCTTGCGAAATGGGCGTGCTTCCTGCATACCAACGCGCGCACTCCCACTGAACGTTCGGGCTGTCATTGTCTGCACGGGAAAGGGGATCGCGAAACACGTGATGAGGAGCCCGAAGATGCTGAGCCGCCGAACCCCCGCCGAAGCCGTAGTCCAAAGGTTGCGGATTTCGCGAACCCCAATCTCTGGGATGATCGTTGCCGCGAGCCTTCTTTTCGCAGCGCCTGCCTTCGCGCAGACGGCACCTGCGGACGGCTCGTCCCCGACGACCGCGCCCACGGCCGCGACGACGACGGACGAAGCCGGGAACACGACGACCGTCGTTTCTACGGGTTCATCGACGGATCCGACGAAGAAAGATACCGCGGACCCCGGCGCGCCGCCCCCGGCCGAAGCCGAGAAGGCGCCTGTCAAATGGGCAGGAAGCTCGATTTTCGTTCAAACCGGTATGTCGCTCGACACCGTTCTCCCGAAGTCGGTGCAATCGCAAGACTCGACCGTCGAAACGTACGCCGTCTTTCTTCCGCGCTGGTCGTTCAACAAGGAATTCCAGCTCCGCGCGCGTCTCAACTTCATCTACGAGTGGACGAACAGCGACACGACGGTGACGAATCACGAGCCGCGCTTCAGCGACCTCGCGTTCACACTTTTCTATCGCGGTCTCCCCAAGATCGAGAAGTTCTCGATTCTCGCGGGTGTTTCGCTCGCGTTGCCGACTTCGCCTGAGTCACGCGCTCGCACGATGATCGTGCAGCCAGGTCTCGCGCTTCAGGTGGCTCGCCCAATCGATCACTTCCTCGGTGGCGAAGCGCTCTTCCTCGCGACCGGCTCCTACACGCACCCGTTCTACTCGAACACGACGCCAGGCTATAGCGACACCGTCGGCTATCGCTCGGATCCCAAAGCGTATTCGCCTGCGTGCTACGGCGGCGACTTGACCTGCACGAGCCAAATCTCGAGCCGTGCGAACGTCTCTGACACGCTCTCTTGGGCAGTCCTTTTCTCGCCTTCGTGGGGCAAGTGGAGCCCCGCGGCGTACTTCCAGATGTCGCACGCGTTCGCATACACGTTCAAGGACTTGCCCGGCGTCGAGCGCAGCAACAACCGAACGTCGACGCGCCAAGGCACGTACTTCAGCTTCTGGCTCGACTACAACGCGAACGCGTGGTTCTCGGCGGAAGTCGGTTACCAGATGCAGCGCGATCTCATCGCCGCAGACGGTGGCGCCGGCAACCCGTTCTTCTCGACCAACCAGCAGATGATCGCGTACCTCGGCGCCAACGTGACGCTCGACAAGCTCTACGAAGCGCTCACGACGAGCGATCACTCGGGCGATGGCGGTATCGTCCGAGCTCAGCGCACCGGACCTATGCGCTTCTGAGCCTACGTGAATCGCCGCC
>JAHFDV010000026.1 GCA_023248815.1 Myxococcales bacterium | reverse complement strand
CGGCCTCTCGGTATAATTGTTGCTGAGGGCGTTGCATGCGAATCCACCCGCGTCTGCGCGCATGTTCGATGCTGCGCGCGCTCTTTCATCGGATGCCTTATCCACTGCAGTTTTTAGGTGCGGATCTTCTCCGCGTCTTGAACGGCCCCCTTCGCACCCTGGGCATGTTCGCGTTCATGCTGGCAGGACAAGCTTGCGTTCACAGCCAGTGGGCGCAGCAGCCGAAGCTTTCCGTGACTCCGAGCCGGATCGCTCCCAACGAAGAGGCGCTGTTCGAAGATGGGCTCGAATCGCCGTCCGACGGCGTCTGCGAGAAACGCATCGTTCACGTAGACTTCGCGCCGACCTGCGTGCGCTGCGCCAAGATCGAGCTCGTCGTCGATGGCAATGCGATCGCGCGCGCTTATCTGTCTACGTCTCCTCCTTCTGCCATCGATGAATGGCTGCGACCGCCCGTTCCGCGCCGCGAGAAGGACGCCCTCGCGCCGATCGTGTTTCCCGTCGACGGACGCTCGAAGCACAAGCTCTCGATAGAGAGCGCTTGCGCGGCATCGATCTCAGGGAGCGAGATCATCGACTCCGCAAGGCAAGAAACGAGCTGCAGTCCTCACGTGGAGATTGCGTGCGGCACTTGACCTTCGCCGCACTCGCTATCTTCCTCGTTCTCCTCTCGGGTTGCTCACCAGCGACGAACCGCTGGGCTCTCCCATCACCGAACCTTGCCGACCACCCGCGCGGCGACCAAGCGAAGACGTGTGGCGTGCCCCTTACAGTCGCAGTTCGACCGTTCTCGGACGAACGCGTTGCGGCGGATCATTCGATCGATGGGGCTCTCTGGTTCGGCATCGGCATGTTCGCTTTTTCGCCGCACTTCGACACGCACCGGGCCGACGGTCCACCCTCGGAGAATGGCAGCGGGGACTTCTATGTGCACGAAGACAGTCGCCTCTTTGCCGGACAACTGCAGCGCGAGCTCGACAACACAGGTTGCTTCGATATCGTCGCGTTCGATCCAATTTTTCCCTATGCGTACGACCTCGTTCTTACTGGTCGGATCCTTCGTACCGCGACGCGAACCAGAGCGCCTTTCGTACCTCTTCCCTTTTGGGCGGGTACGATTGCAGCGGCCGCTTTCTCGCAAGAAGGCACCGTCGTCGAAGTCGAGCTCATGGCGATGGCGCCGGGAGGAGGCCAAGTCTTCGTGGGTGGCGTACAGGGCGCCTGCACGACGGGGAAGTGCGTGCGTGACCGCGCACACGCGTCGCAAGTGGGGCTGATTCAAGGATACGCACCATTCATCGCTTCGCTACGCACCTACTTTTCGACGCGGTCTGCCCCTTTTTGGCAGGCCGCGCGAGACGCGCGGTTTCGTCGCTTCATCGCGGAATGGGACCCCGAGCTCGTCGTCCTAGATCGCACTCTTCGAAAGCACACGTTGCCATGCGCCGCGACGCTCGAAGGCGAAGTCGACTCGCGGCGCGCTTTTCTCGCGGAAGCGTATCGGAGCCTCGTGACGCGGGAGCGGGTCTGGGCCATCGGAAGCGACGAGCGGTTCGCGACCGAGGTGAAGGACTCCAACGAGAGCATGGTGCTCGCGAAAAAGGCCCTTCGGTCGAAGGAGGCGTCTTGGGGACCCAGCGATGACGCGGCGAACGCGCAGCGTGCCTACGACGCCGCCGCGAACCGCGTGAGTCTGAACCCGTTCACTCATCTAAATTTGGCGTTGAAGAGTGCGAACCTCGCGTCCGCCCAGGCCAACCAAGCGGAATTCTTGGATGACTACCACAGCGATCTAGCGCGAATGCAAGCTCGCGTGGCGGCCAAGAAGCAAGCGACGGTTGGTCGTCGCGAGCAACATGAGAGCGTGGGAATGAACGAGGCCGTGTTCCGCACGGCGTACGCTGCCAAACGAAAGTCCATCGACGTGCTGCTGGCGCCGTGTAGTGCGACTGGCGATACGCCATAGGACAGGCGTCGCAACACGAGTTACCGCACGCTATCTCTCAAAAACGAGCGGCAACGTAATGTGCGACTCAGCGCGCGCCTTCGGAAACTTCAGCGTGCGGACGGTGCCTTCGAGATCACGAATCAGCTTCTTGCGGGTCTTTTCGGAGAGCGCGTTCGTGCGCGTCGTATCCGAGAGCAACTTCACAGTGGATACGGCTCCGAGCTTTGACACCGTGAATCGCAAGCTGAGAAGTCCTGTAATCGTCAGTCCCGCTTCAAGATGGGGCGCGACGACGGCGGTCACCTGATCGAACGGCTCGGTCAGCGCAACAATCGGGAGCGGCCCCTCGATGAACGGCCGAGGTTGTACGAACCATCCGTGAATTACGAGCCGGCCCTTCGCCGGATCCATCGTTCCATCGACGCGGCGCACGCCGTGGGGCACACGCGGATCGAATGCGATCAAGCGATTGAACTTCGGCTCGATGAGGTCGAGGACTTGATCGCGCTCGATCGATCGCTCCGACGTGAAGTCCGACCAGTAATCGAGGACTTCATCCTTCAAGATCATCGTCTCGCCACCCGAGAAAATGCGCTTGTCCCAGTTCGTCAGCGAATAGACGAAGGCCCAAGGACCGTGCGGCAAATCGCCGTGCATCTCCTGTTCGCAGCCCGTCACATAGGCGCTCAGCCACGGCGGCGAGACATCGTGACAGCCGAGGGTCCGTCGCCCCCAGAGCACGAGGCGCTCATGAAACTTGTCGTACACCTTCTTCGGGAAGTACTCCCAGGCCGGCGTACGCAGATGCGTGTATTGTCCAGGCACATTCCAGAAGTCCCAGACGAAGCGATTCGAGTGCATCCGTTTCGGATCCTCGAATTGCGCGTCGAAATACTTCCTTAGCGGAGCCGCTTCTTCCGCGAACTTATCGGTGATGAGGAGACGACGGGACACGATTCCGATCGTATGGACCCCGCACGCGGACGGCCAAGAGACATGCGCTTAGAACCGCTTTGCCGTGCCTTAGGCGACCATCTTGCACAAGGCGTCGGTGAATTCGTCCGTCGAGGAGCTGCCCCCGAGGTCGGGCGTCTTTTTCTCGCCCTTGGCAAAGAGCGCGAGGAGCCCGCGTTCGATGCGGAACGCCGCGTCGCCCTCACCGAGATGATGGAGCATCATGACGGCGCTCTGCACGAGGGCGGTCGGGTTGGCGACGCCCTTGCCCGCGATATCTGGCGCGCTGCCGTGAACGGCCTCGAAGACGGCGTTTACCTTGCCGATGTTCGAGCCCGGAACGATGCCGAGCCCGCCGACGAGACCCGCGCCGAGATCGCTGAGAATGTCGCCGTAGAGATTTTCGGTCACGATGACGTCGAGCTTGTTGGCGTTGCGCACCATCTGCATGGCGCATGCGTCGACGATGACCTCCGCGGGTTCGATGCGCGGATATTTTTCGGCGACTTGCCGGAAGCACTCGAGCAAGAGCCCGTCCGAGAGCTTCATGATGTTCGCCTTGTGAACGACGCTGACGCGTTTTCGATCGAGGCGCGTGGCGTAGTCGAACGCGTACTCGCAGATGCGCGTGCAGCTGCGCGCGGTGATCAGCTTGATCGACTGCGCGACCCCCGGCATGATCATGAGCTCGAGGCCCGCATAGAGATCCTCGGTGTTTTCTCGGACGATGACGAGATCCGTGCCTTCGAACCGCGGCTCGATCCCGGGCAAGCTCTTGATAGGACGCACGTTCGCGTAGAGATCGAGCTCTTGGCGAAGGGTGACGTTCACCGAGCGAAATCCCTTGCCGATGGGCGTCGTGATGGGTCCCTTCAGGGCGACTTTGTTTCGCCGAATCGACTCCAAGACCGAGTCGGGAAGGACGGTGCCCGTCTTCTCGACGACATCGGCACCGGCATTGTGCACTTCCCACTCCACCTTGACCCCCGACGCTTCGACGACGCGGCGCGTGGCGTTGGCAACTTCGGGACCGATTCCATCTCCTGGAATAAGGGTGATCGTGTGTGTCATTCGAAGGCCGGCGATCGTACCATGGGCTTCCGCTCTTTCCGAGTATTCGCCAAATGCCGCAGAGTTCCGAGATGCCGCCGAGCATGAAGCGCCGCGTGATCGAATGTTACGGCGTTCGTCACGTTCTCTTCGAATGGGAGGGGCAAGGCGAGCGGGAGGACGCGGCAAAGAGCACGATTCTTCTCCTCCACGGCTACATGGACGCGGCGGGAACGTGGACGGACGTAGCGGGCGATCTCGCCGCGCGCGGACATCGCGTCGTCGTTCCGAACCTCCGCGGCTTTGGTGAGGGAAGCTGGAACGCGCCGGGCTCGTACTATCACTTCCCCGACTACGTCTTCGACGTCGCGTCGATCCTCGAGACGTTCGAGTCACCGCCCCATCTCGTCGGGCATTCGATGGGCGGCACGATTGCGGCGCTCGTTGCCGGCGCTTTTCCTACACGCATCGACAAGCTCGCATTGCTCGAAGGTCTCGGCCCCGCGAGCGCGTCGAACGACGAGTTTCCCGAACGCACGACTCGCTTCGTCGTCGACATGCAGAAGCGATCCGAGAGGCGCTTCCATCGTCCGATGAAGAGCGAAGACGAAGCGGTCGACCGCCTGCGCATCAGCCATCCCACGCTTGCTCGCGAGATTCTCGCCCGTGCGGTGAAGCACTTGGTCGTCCAAACCGACGCGGGATTCATCTGGCGATTCGATCCACTTCATCGGGTTCGATCGGCCACGGCGTTCTTCGTCGGGACTTTCACTGCGCATCTTCGCAGCGTTCAGGCAGAGACCCTGCTCGTGAGCGGTGGCGCGAGAGGCTTCCATCCGATTGACGAAAAGGAGCGCGCCAGCGCGATTTCGCGGCATTTCGAGAAGGAAATCGCCGATGCCGGCCACATGCTTCACTGGACGAAGCCTCATGAGCTCGCCCACATGCTCTCCGAATTCTTCACCAAGGGCGCAAGCTGAAGGAACGCGCCCTCCGATGGTGTCCCCGAGGCCTCACAAGGTATCCGGGGCTATCTCCATCGTGTTAGTTTAGCGCCCCTCCGCGTGCTCCTCGAAGGTTCCATTTTTGCCGATCGCTACGAGATCGTCCGGCTGATCGGCAAGGGCGGGATGGGTGCGGTGTACGAGGCGAAGCACCGCGAGACGGACGCGCGCGTCGCATTGAAGATCATCGAGTCGAAAGAGCTCGACGAAAATACGGCCGAGCGATTCCGTCGCGAGGCGCGCGCAGCCGCTTCAATCGAGTCTCAACACACCGTCAAAGTGTTCGATGCGGGTGTCGACTTCGTCACGAAGCTGCCCTTCATCGCGATGGAGCGTCTCCGCGGCCAAGACCTCGCGAGCATTCTGCTGAAGCGCAAGCTCGGCCTCGCTCCAGACATTGCTTTGAAGATCGCATCGCAAGCTGCGATTGGGCTCATGCGCGCGCACGAGCTCGGCATCGTTCATCGCGACATCAAGCCGGCGAACCTGTTTCTCACGGAGTCCGATGGCGAGGTCTGCGTGAAGATCTTGGACTTCGGAATCGCGAAGCTCCGCGAAGAGCCGCTGCAGGGCGAGAGCTCCGGACTCACGCAAGAAGGCAATCTTCTCGGTTCCCCGCAATACATGTCGCCGGAGCAGGCGCAGGGACTGCGCTCGGTCGATCAGCGCACGGACATCTGGTCGCTCGGCATCGTCATCTACGAGATGCTGACGGGGCAGTCGCCTTACCTCGGCCGGACGACGATCGGCCAGCTCGTACTCGCGATCTGTTCGGCACCGCCGCCGCCCATCGAAGACCTTTTGGAAGGCGTCACCCCAGAGCTCTCGAATCTTCTGCGCCGCGCCAACGCGCTCGATCCCAATGATCGCTACGTCAGCGCCAACGAGATGTACGCCGCACTTCGTAGACTCGTTCCGCGTCGTTCGATCGCTCTCGAGCAAATCATCTCGCCCGAAGACATCGAGAAGGGAAGTAGCCAGCGCGCGCGGGCGACGTTTCCGGGTGACTTCGACCTCGAGCGCACCGCCTCCGATACGACGCAGCCCCTTTCGCGAAAGACGACGACCTCTGACCGCACGCTCGAGGCATCCACGCGATCGGTTGGCAGCGACTCCAATGAACGCCCTTGGTCGGCAGAGACGCGGCAGGCGGTTCGCAAACCGCAGAAGAAGAAGCGATCGCCGAAATGGTTGATCGGCGTTGGAGCCGGAACGATCGCCATCCTCGCGATCATCGCTCTCAGCGTGACGCAGTCGCGCGGTCGCCTGAAGGGTGCTGCGAATGGCGGACCCGCGACTTCGGTCACGCCCAGCCCGAGTGGGTCGTCTCCTTCGTCGACAGCGTCGGCAAGTACGACGACCCCATCGAACACTCCTTCGACGAGCGAGCCCAGCGCCTCGACGAAGATGGAAGCAAATGAGCGCCTCGGCGTTCTTCTCTTCGATCCGCCGCAGGCGACGATTGCGATCAACGGAAAAGAAATGACGGCAGACCCGGGGCGCCTCATCTTGCGGGGCACGCTCGGCGAGACCTATCGCGTCACGCTGAAGTTTGGAGGCCAGGAGGCGACCCATCTCGTCGTGATGAGTCAGCAGGGGCCGATTCCTGATCGCGTGCAGCTCGTAAAGCGCAGCCCGACGCCAGCGACCTCGAGCTCGTCGTCGCATGCGATCCCGATCGGCGAAGAGATTCGATCGAACCGCTAGCTCAGGCTCTCGCGATTGCATTCGCACAATAAAATTGCACCCGGAGGTTCTTGCCCGGCGAGGGTTATGTGATTGTGGCCGCAGGAGAAAGTGCTCGTGTCCGCCATGGACGTCGGCGCGTTCTTAAAGAACACCGATGTCCGCTTGCACGCTCCCGCGTGTGCGAACTTTTGGATCCACCCAGAGGCGATCTCACCGGAATGATTCGCTTTGCGACGTAAGTGCGCGTGGCATATCGCGTGCAATCCGCATGCATCAACATGCGTGACCACCAATCGATTTTCACCGCCATCGTCTCCTCGATCTCTGCGCGCTCTGCGGCGCGCGAGGAGGCCGGAGCCATCGCGACGAACGAGGCCGCGCCCTACACTCCACGGCAGTCGGGCTCTTTCGTCCGTTTCGCGCCCGAAGCCTTCGCCGCGGGCCGCCGTCCTGCCGGTCTCCGCGAGCGCGACTACATCGGCAAAAATACGACCGCTCGCTTCTTCGCGAAGCTCACGGAGCTCGCTTCGGCATCCGCACTCGCATACGAAACGTTGCGTGACGAACTCGCGCACTACGGCGCGCCGACGGGTCTCCTTCGTCGCCTCGAAGTTGCGCGACGCGACGAGATTCGCCATGCGCGCGCTCTCACGCGAGTCGCGCGAAAGTTCGGCGGACGCGCGCTAGTGCCGGAGGTCGTCCGTACCGCGAACCGCCGCACCCTCGCGGAAATCGCGCGCGAGAATGCGTCCGAAGGCTGCGTCATCGAGAGCTATCGCACGATCGTCACGTTGCTCCAGTCGACCAATGCGAGTGACGCCGATGTTGCCCGCATCATGAAAAAGATCGCGACCGACAAGACGCGGCATGCGGATCTCTCGTGGGCCATCAACGACTGGCTCATGACGAAGCTCTCGAGCAGCGAAATCGAGGCGTCCGAGATCGCAATGAGGACGGCGATTGCCGATCTCGGAAACGCGACGTTCGACGTCGACGCCGAGCTCGCAGGAGTCGCCGGGCTGCCATCGAGTGCGGCCTGCGCGCACATCGCACGTGCCTTCGGTCGTGAGCTCTTCGGTCAAGATCGCGCTGCCTAAATCAGCGCTTCTTTCCGACTCACTCGCCGGGCGCGCCTTCCGTGTACCATTCTTGGAATGGCTCTCGCTCGGGCGCGTCGCGTTTTCGGCCTTCTCACTCTCCTTGCTCTCGCTTCGCCGTTCGGCTGCACACCAGGCGAGCGGCGAATCGTCATTACGGGGGGCCCAACGAAGCGCCCCGTGCCGCGCGATCCCAAGATCGGCGACTATGCGAACGACATCGCTTCGAAGGACGTTTGGGACGCCCTCGCCGCAACCCCAGGCACCCAGCACGTCGCGCGCTCCGAAGTCGTGAAGACGATCTTCGATCGCACCGACGGGAAGCTCTATTTCCTCGAGAGCCGTGTCTGGCCGCTCCACTACGATTTCGCGAAGCGCTTTCTCGTCAAAAAAGATGCGCCCATCGCCGATCAAACCGTCTTCAATCAAGCGGAATACCGAAGTGAGGATCGCCGCTTCGTGCTCGGCACGTTGACCCACTATGTCGACACGGATCGCTACACGTTCGATCTCTTCGCGAGCGACACGTTGTCGGTCGAGAAGCTAGTTTCCGTCTTCGAAGCGATTCGTGCGCACGTCTTTTTCGAGAAAGAGCTCGCCTATCGTCCGGTCCCGCCTTCGCATGAACAAGCAGTCGATCGGTTGCGCCAATCGATGCCGATTCTCACGACCGCCGAAATCTTCGCGGGAATTCGGTACCAGCCGCTCGAGATCGGCGACGCCTACGGAACGCTGCGCATCGTAAAAAGAGGAGAGAAGCTCGATCGCACGACGCTCCGCCCGTGGGACATCGTCGTGCTCGCCGAACAACCCGAAGACATTCCTGTCGTCTCGGGAGTCGTGACGGACGAGATCCAAGCGCCACTCGGACACATCAATGTGCTCTGCCACAATCGCCAAACGCCGAACATGGCGCTGCGCGAAGCTTCGACCAATCCCGACTTCATCGCGCTCGCGGGCCAGCTCGTGCGGCTTTCGGTTGGCGAGCAGTCTTTCCAAATCTCGCGGGCGACGCGTGAAGAAGTCGATCGCGCGCTCGAGTCGAAGCGTCCAAAGAAGGGCTTCACGCCGATTCGCGACGACCGCTTCCTCGGGTTGCCGTCGCTCGACGAGCTCACGAAAGACGACATTCGCTTCGTCGGTGCAAAGACCGCGCAGCTAGCCGTCGTGCGTTCGCTTCTTCCGAAAGAGAAAGTGCCGAAGGGCTTTGCGGTTCCTTTTGCGGCTTATGCTCGCTTCCTCAAAGAGAACGGATTCGACCAACGCATTCACGCAATGCTCGGCGATCGCACGTTCCGCGAAGATCCCGCGGTGCGGGTGCGCGAGCTCGACCGACTTCGCGACGACATGTCACGAGGAAAAGTCGCCGAAGAAATCGTCTCGGGTGTCGTCCACCGCGCCGAGCAGATGTTGCCCAAAGGAAAGATTCGCCTCCGCTCGAGCACCAATGCCGAGGATCTCCCGGGCTTCAATGGCGCAGGGCTCTACCGATCAGTGCGCGTAGATGCTCCCGTCGCAGCAGACATCGCGCGCGGCCTGCGCGAGGTGTGGGCGAGCACTTGGCTCTCCGCTGCCTACGAAGAACGTGAGTTCTACCGCATCAACCATGAAACCGTGGGCATGGCTGTGCTCGTTCAAGAATCCGTCGACGACAACATCGGAACGGGTGTCGCGATCACCGCCAACCCTTTCAGCCAGGGAAATCCCGGCTTCTTTCTCAACACGCAGGCGAATGGCGGCAGCGTGACGGGCGCCAAGGGCAACGAGATCCCCGAACAGATCTTGTATTATACATATGATGGCGGGCGCGGCTTCGAGCGCATGTCGAGAAGCTCGCTCAACGGCGGAAAGAACATCCTCGAAGATGCGGTCGTCGAAGAGCTCGTCCGTGACCTTCGAAAGATTCACGACGCGTTCACGGGTGACCCGTTCGGCGCGAGCGGCAAAGCGGTCGACGTCGAATACATCGTTCGCAATTCGGTGCCGCACATCGTGATCGTACAAGCGCGCCCCTACGCGGTCGTTTGGCCCGAAGCGCGCAAGTGGCGCGACGAAAACGGCAAGCTCGTCGTTCCTTGAGTGGCTAGTAGCCGAGCGTTCTCTCGGGGTCGGCGAGTACCGCGAGAAAGCGCTTCGCAATGCGACCTGCGTGCGATCCGTCCATGACGCGGTGATCGAAGGCGACGCCGACCGTCACCTGTTTGCGCGGAACTACGACGCCCTCGAAGACACCCGGGGCCGTGCGCAAGGCACCGATGGTGACGACGATGGGGACGCGTGAGAGCTCGGAGAGGGGCGCAATGGCCGACGGCAAGCCGAAGACGCCGACGTTCGTGATCATCACCGAACCATAGGCGTCGAAGGGAATGCCAATCACCGAGAGATCGAGCCCGAGATCGTACGAGAGAAATCCGCCGACGCGAATCGCGGTGCCGATGAACGAAGCCGGCATGCGGGCGAGTGATCGCGCGTTGTTCTTGGTCTCGAGATCGTTGCCTTCACGAATGCGCGTCGCGCGTTCGCGCACTTCCCGAGCGATCTGGACGAGTGGCTTTTCGTTCGTCTCGACGACTTTCACGCCTCCCAGATCCGCGGGCTTCTCGCCCGGGATCTCATCGGCAGCATCGCGATCGCTGAAAGATACTTGAAAGAAAGCGTCGATTGTCTTCCGAGCGATCAAGCGTCCGCGCGACACGTAGGCATTCGTCTCGGGCACGTCTGCCATTCCCATCGTGAAGGCTTTGCCGACGAGATGCGTGAGCGAGACGCGCACCCCCGAGCGCTTCTCGAGCTCGGAGAGATATTCGAGTGCGTTCTCGACGTCGATGTCGAGCATTCCGTGCGCCGTCGGATTGCGCGGCGCATCCCACGCCGTCAAAGCCACGCGTCGCCAGGTCGAGAGACGCTTCATTCTGTCCTCTTTACCATCCGCGACAATTGAAGCGTGCCGCGCCGCTCGTCTCACCGTTCGAATCCATGAAAAGGTAGAGCCGGCCCTCGTGATCGATGGCGATGGCTTCGTTGTTCAAGACGCCAGGAACGTCGAGCTCGGTGAGCGACGCGCTCTTCTCGTCGACGACATAGGACCGCGAAAAATTGCGCACGTTCGTCGTGATGACGAGCGTGTTTTTGGCGGGACCTTTGCGATCGCCGAACGCGCAATCCGAAAGCGATCCTTTCGGCAATGCGAGCTTGATCGGCGGACGATCGACTAGCGCGAGACGGTCCCCCTCTACGTGCACGCAATAGAGCGCGCCTTCCGCCCTACTCGCGACGTAACCGTCGCACGCACGATCCTCCGAAGAGTGTCGCGCTTCGTGGAGACAGAGGCCTTCGTAGTCGCGCCCGCAATTGACGTCGGCCAATGTCGCGCATGCGGCTGGCGGTGGACCGAGGCGCGTCGCTTCCGAAGATCGAACGAGGGCGTGACCTTTGAATGCGAACGTCGTGATCGCGCCGGACGACGTGATGGTGAAGATGCGTTCTCCCACGGCGGCGATGCCTTCGAGATCGTCTCCCGCACGAAGGTCGAGCGAAAGCGTCAGTGCTTCAGGAGTGCGTCCTTCAGGAGTGCGTGTCTCAGGGGGCGCGCCTTCTTGCGGCGTGGCGTCGAGTGGAAGAAGAAGCGCGCGCCCTTTTTGCCCTGAATCGGAATGCACGAGCAGGAACGGCCGCCCGTCGCGCTCGACCTCGACCGCACCGGAGGCTTCGGGGACGGGGAGAATCTTCGGAAACGTCTCGTCCGGGGAGCAATGGACGCCGATCGCTCGCGGAGGCACTTCTTGCGGAGGGTCGACCTTCAAAGCGTCGCCCGATTTCTTCGGGACGGGAGTCGCCCCGTGCGAGCAGCCGAAAAGAAGGGCCGAGACGAGGAGACAAGCGCGATGCATGGGTCGATGAGGCTTGCTGCCTTAGCTTTTCATAGGATACAACCGTCGGACTGTCGCGGAGGCTCCGAGAAGATGAACAACCAACAAATGGTGATGTACGAGGAGGAGTTCAACCAGATCCAGGTGGTCGTTGACCGCCTCGTTCGGGATGCGAACGCCAAAGTCGTCTTCATCGTCGACAAAAACGGCCAGCTCATTGCAGCGAGCGGCGATATCGACAACGTCGATACGACGAGCCTTGCCTCGCTCACCGCAGGCAACATTGCCGCGACGGGCGGCATCGCAAAGCTCCTCAAAGAGAACGAATTTGCGACGCAATTTCACGAAGGTGAAAAAGCGAACATCCACATTCAGCTCGTGGGTAATCGCGTCATCCTCGTCGTCATCTTCGACTCGCGCTCGAGCCTCGGCCTGGTCCGTCTCCGCGTGAAGAAGGCGACCGAAGAGCTCGTCACGATCTTCGAGAATCTCATGAAGAAGGTGCAAGAGCCCGGCACGGCCGGCGGTTCGCCCTTCTCCGAGATCACCGACGAAGACATCGACAATCTCTTCAACGACTAACGTCCTCTTGAAGTGGCCTTCAGTCCTGCCGCTTCAAACCCACCAGCGCCTCCCTATCGACGACGGAAGATTCGTCGATAACTTCACCCGCAACGGCGGATCCCCTAGAATCACGAACAGAGCTAAACGCCGATGAGCTTCATCAACCTGATGCAACGGGAGATCAACTGCAAGTTGGTCTATTACGGCCCCGGCTTGTGCGGGAAAACGACGAACCTCCAGTTCGTCTACGAGAAGACCAATCCGGACGCGAAGGGCAAGATGATCAGCCTCGCGACGGAGACGGAGCGAACGCTCTTCTTCGACTTCCTTCCGCTTTCGCTCGGCGAAATCCGCGGATTCAAGACGCGCTTCCACCTCTACACGGTGCCAGGCCAGGTCTTCTACGATGCCTCGCGCAAGCTCATCCTGAAGGGCGTCGACGGCGTCGTCTTCGTGGCCGACTCGCAGATCGAGCGCGCAGAAGCGAACATGGAGTCGCTCGAGAACCTTCGTTCGAACCTTGGCGAGCAGGGCTACGACCTCGACAAGATTCCGTTCGTCATGCAGTACAACAAGCGAGACCTGCCGAACGTCGCCACGGTCGAAGAGCTTCGCCAGATGCTCAACCCGACCAATGTGCCTGAATTCGAGGCCAAAGCGCGCGTCGGTGAAGGCGTCTTCGAAACGCTGAAGGGCGTTGCGAAGCTCGTCCTTACCGAGCTCCGCAAGGGCGAGATGCCCGGCAACCGTCCGGGTGCCCCCGCTGCAAAACCGCGCGTCTAACGCAAAACCGCGCGTCTAACCTGCTGCGCGGTCTGAATCGTCGGTCGCCGTGCTCAACGTACGGTCGTACGTTTGCGCGCGCCTTCCTAGCTTCAGACCGCTCGCTACGGTTAGCCGCGGGGTTTTGCCTGTTACGTTAGGGCAGGGCAGAGAGAGAGCTTGCGCTTTGCGCTCGCGGGGAGAGGGAGAGCTTGCGCTTTGCGCTCGCGGGGAGAGGGAGAGCTTACGCTTCGCGCTCGCGGGGAGAGGGGGAGCTTGCGCTTTGCGCTCGCGGGGAGAGGGGGAGATGGGGAGGTTAAACTCGAAAGGCCATCTCCCTTGGGAAGATGGCCTCGCTGCTCGGAGGAGCAGGTAGAGAGCTAGATTAGCGGCCGTCTTTGAGACGGGCGCGGCGCTTGTTGTTCTTCGCCTTGAGCTTCGCGCGGAAGCGGCTCGTCTTCGTGCGGTTCAACTTGCGGGACTTCTTCGAGAGCATGAGGAACATGGGACCGCGATGGATAGCGAAAGACGCGAGGCGGCGCAAGATTGTTTGTGAAACGGATGGAGCTTGGGACTGGCGCGCTCGCGGGAGCTGGAATTAGGATGCGGCCACGATGAACGTCCGTCTCGTGCACGAGTTCAAGTTCGAAGCAGCGCATCTCCTTCCAAAGGTCCCGAAAGGGCACAAATGCGCGCGTCTTCATGGCCATAGCTTCAAGGTCGAGCTCGCGATCTCGGGTCCAGTGAACCCCGAGACCGGCTGGTTCATCGACTTCGGAGACGTCTTCGACATCTGGCAGCCCATCCACGACACGCTCGATCATCACTACTTGAACGAAGTGCCTGGTCTCGAGAACCCGACGAGCGAGATCCTCGCGAAGTGGATTTGGGACAAGTTGAAGGGGCCGCTTCCCTCGCTCGATCAGGTCACGCTCTTCGAGACGTGTGACGCGCGTTGCGAATACCGCGGCGACTGAGCCGCGCGGCGCACTCCTGACTTTTTTCGCGGCGACCCATGGCCAAAATTCTCGTTTGCCGCTGTGAAGACGTCACGCTGCAGGAGCTCGTTCACGGCATCGAGAAGGGCTACGCCGACATCGAGTCGCTGAAGCGCTACACGGGTTTTGGAACCGGCTGGTGTCAGGGTAAATCGTGTCTCGCACTTTGCGCACGCATCCTTCGTGAAAAGGGCGGCACCGCCGATCTCCCCTTCACACCGCGCCCTCCAGTGCACCCCGTCACGCTGGGAGCACTCGCGGGCCTCGCCGAGGTCGCCGAAGACGACGAAAAGAAAAATCGCGAGCCACGCGAGACGCACGCGATGCGCCTACCGAACGATCCGCCAAAACCCAAAGCGAAGAAGAGCTGACGTTCGCCTTCAGCTGGCGATCACGTCGCGGTCGACGCTTCGCTTGTCGACGCCGCATTGGTCGACTCGGCCGCAGGAGCCTCCGAGCGCAACGCCGTTACGCTCATCATCACGTAGGCGATCCAAAAGATCTGCGCGACGAAGAGGTGCGAAAGTTGGAGCGTATTCGGAGCGAGCAGCAGCACGTTCGCAATCCCGAGCGCAACTTGAACTCCGAGCGAGACCATTGCGACGCGCGCGAAATTTTTCGAAGCGGGACGAAGCCAGCGAACGGCGGTCGCGATTCCAAAAATGAGAACGGCGCTCGCGAAGTCGATGCCAGGATGAAATACGCGTAGACGAACGAGCGACGACGAAGCGCCCGAAAAATCTGCCATCACGGCTTCGCTGAGCGTCGCGAAGCGATTCAAGAGATCGCCGAACGCGGCCACCGCGCCACTCATCGCCGTCAAAATGATCGCAAAGGCGCCCACGAAGAGCGCCACCGAAAGTCCGCGCGTTGGTGCAGGCCTCGCACGATCTTCAACGTCCGCACTTTTCTCCGCTCGTGATCGCAAAAGCACGACGACGAGCGCGAGCACTGCGAGCAAAAAAAATGTGTTCACGAGATGAAACGATCCCGAAAGCGCACGCTTCATCGTGGGGTTGTCACCAACGAGACGAAGCTTCACGAGAGCTGCGCCGATGATCGCCTCCATCGCATCGAAGAAGAGAGAGCCCCACGCCGCGCGTCGCACCGACCGTCGCTCTTTGCGTACCGCCCAAACGAGAAACATCGCGAGAAGCCCCGCGAGCCCCGACGTCACGCGATGCGAAAACTCGACGAACGTTCGCGTCGCCGAGTGCGCGTCCGGCAGCACGCTCCCATTACAAAGCGGCCAATGATTGCCGCATCCATCTCCCGAGAAGCTGACGCGCACATAAGCGCCGAACACGATCACGAACACGTGGTAGCCGAGGACCACCCAGGCCAACCTCACGCGAGAATTCGTGGCCGAAAGCACGAGCTCTAGATGGTGCAAGTGGGACTGCCAGTCAAGCGAACGGCGGAGACGGTGCGGCCTCGACAGGGCGAAGGCAGCATGCTCCGCCTTCCTTCGCCCGCCCTCTGCAGTCCGCGTGCGCCGGTCGAATTGGCAAGGCGACTTCTGTTACTTCCAGCGAACCCGGCGGCGAATGCCGCCCCAGCAACAAAGCAGCGCGCTGGACAGAGGTGGAGCTCGTCGGCGAAGCGATTCGACCGCTAGACCATTTCGGCCTTCGCCCCGTCGAGGCCGAAATGCGTCCGCCGGTCGAAGTCCGCAACACGACTCTGTTACGTCCGGCGCCCGGCGGCGAATGCCGCCCAAGCAACAAAGCAGCGCGCTGGACAGAGGTGGAGCTCGTCGGCGAAGCGATTCGACCGCTAGACCATTTCGGCCTTCGCCCCGTCGAGGCCGAAATGCGTCAGCCGGTCGAATTGCGCAGCACGACTCTGTTACGTCCTGCACGCTTCGCCATGTAGAGGGCTTCGTCGGCGAGTTGGATGAACTCCGAGACGGATTGCACGGAGCTCTCCGAAGTCGATGCGACGCCGAGGCTCACGGTGACGGGCAGCTTCTTTCCTTCGTATTCGAAGCCTGCAGTCTCGATGACGAGACGAAGACGCTCTGCAAAGAGGCCAGCTTTCCCGAGCTCCGCCTGACGACAGATGACGCCGAATTCTTCGCCGCCGCAACGCGCGAGCACGTCTTCGGTGCGGATCGTTTGCTGCGTCACCTTGGCGAGGCGCATGAGCACGTAGTCGCCCGCGAGGTGCCCGTGCGTGTCGTTCACGTTCTTGAAATGGTCGACGTCGAACATGACGAGTGAGAGCGGCGAGCGATGACGTTTCGCGTACGCAAGCTCGGCCTCCATGCGGTCGAGGAAGTACTTCTTGTTGTAGGCCTTCGTGAGACCATCGCGAAGCGCCGCTTCGATCATCTTCTGCTGGAAGCTCTCTTCCAACTGATCGTGGTAGGTGAATTTCAGGATGGTCGTCGAGCCGACGTGAATCTTGTCGCCGTCGCGGAGGAGGCGCGTTTTCGTTACGGGCTCTTCGTTGACGCGCGTGCCGTTGGCGCTTCCAAGATCCTCGATGCAGATCTCTGCGCCTTTCTGCAGAAGACGACAGTGCCTTCGCGAGATGCCTTCATCGTTCAATCGAACGCGCGCGACGGATCCTCGACCAAGCACGGTCTCCATATCGTCGAGACGAAACATCGCACCCACGCTCTCTCCTGCGAGAACGATGAGATACGCACGACTTCTCTCCCCCACCGAAATGATCGAGTTTGGAGCTCGCCCGACGATCGTTGATTCTTCGTCTTCCGGAGGAAGCGACACTTTCCCACGAGGAGGAAATGAGCTGCCCTCTGACATTCTTGTATTTTGGGCGTCTTACACCTCTCCGGTCAACTAAAGTTGTCTCCGAGACCACAATGAGTTGCGAGAAGGCCTCGAGAGGGACGGCGCAAGTGAGCAGGTACCGCCTCATTTCGCGAAGAAACCCTCCATTTTCATTGGCTCTCGCCTTGACTCGCCGGGAGGACGGTGGTTTAGTCCGTTCCCTTTTTCTCCCCGCCCATCTCGGATGCTGGCGTAACTAAACGGAACTACGAATGAAACGGACGTACCAACCTCACAATGTTCGCCGCGCTCGCACGCACGGCTTCCGCGCACGCATGGCGACCGCTGGCGGTCAGAAAGTGCTCGCGAATCGTCGTCGCAAAGGCCGCAAGCGCCTCGCCGTCGTTCTCTGGAAGAAGTAATTCCCGCGCGATTGTTCGCGCTCTCATTTTATCCGCCCGCAATCTGTTGCAGGGGGATGGATTGCCTCGAGATGTCGCCGCGTAAGCAGTGATCGGGCGATGGGGCGCGCGCATTCGCATCGGCATTTTTCAAATCCATCGTGAGCGAAGCATTTCCTGCGGAGCGAAGGCTGCGGAAGCGTGCGCAGTTTCTCGAAGCGGAACGCGTCGGCGTTCGGGTTCGTGCGCCGCATTTTCATTTTGTCGTTCGCACGGGCAGTGACGCGAAAGAGGGACGTCTCGGCGTCGTCGTTACTCGGCGCCTGGGTAACGCCGTCGTCCGCAATCGCGTGAAGCGTTGGTGTCGCGAAGTTTTTCGGCGCGCCGAGCCCCGATTGCCGAAGGGCACCGATCTCGTCGCGATTGCGCGTGGCCCTGCCGACGTTCTTTCCTTCGAGTCGACGAAAGCAGAATGGGCTTCGGTTTGGTCCCTCCTTCACAGACGCGCAGAAGCTCAAAACCGAACAGAAAAAGCTGCGCCCACTGTCGGAGCTCGTCACAAATGAGTCAGCTCGTTCGCGCATCGATGGCGCAGCGCATTGCGCTGCTTGTCATACGTGCTTACCAGCGGACCGTGTCTCCATTGCTTGGTGAAATCTGTCGCTTCGAGCCTTCGTGCTCGCGCTACTCGGCAACCTGCTTCGAACGATTCGGGTTCGGCCGCGGACTTTTCCTGACGATGAAGCGTCTCGCAAAGTGCCATCCCTTCCACCCCGGAGGGATCGACTTCCCTCCCTCCGCCTCGTGAGGAATCCATGGAACGCATCGTTCGCACGGTCTTGATCGCTGGAGGAATGCTCTTCCTCTTTCTCTTCGTCATTCCGAAGCTCACGGGGAAATCGCACGACACGCATGCGGTGTCGCTCGAAGGTCCGATGATCAACGCGCCGGACTTTCAGCGCGACGTCGTCGATCCGTCGGTCGACGGAAAGGCGAACGTTCGGCCGGATGAAGGTGCACTCTGCACGATTCGCGGAGAAGGCTTCGACGCCGAACTTTCTTCCCGCGGCGCCGCGCTCACGCATCTCTACTTGAGCGCGCCCCAGTTTCAGGGAACCGAAGCCCGCGACGTGTCTTCGACGCCGGATCACGAACGTTGGCGCTCGCTGCGCACGCGCTTCCGCGGACCCGACGCAGATTCGCAAGTTGCGTACGATCGGTTCAACTGGAAGCTCGACGTCATCAGCGACACGACGTGCAAGTTCACCTACCTCGACGAAGGAAAAGTCGAGATCGTGAAGACGGTCTCGCGCGGCCTTCGCCCCTTCGAGATCTCGATCGTCACGCTCGTGAAGAATCTTTCGAGCGAGAAGAAGAGGCATCGCTACGCGATCGAAGACTTCGCATTCCGACGCAACAGCGAGCTCAAGAGCGGTTTCTTCGGTCGCCAGTCGCCCTTCGTGACGGAGGTTTCGTGCGCAGGCGGCAAAGACGTGCAGCGCAAATCGCGCGATGACTTCAAAGACGGTCCATTCGTACTCGGCTCGGCGGACCGTTATGCGGCAGTCAGCAATACGTACTTCGCCGAAGCACTCGTCCCGAGCGAGCCCGTCGCGTGCCGCATCGTTGCCGAAGAGTGGCCCGGAAAGACGGAAGATTCGTCTGGCGCCGTGTATCAAGCGCGTCTCGAGCACGCCCCGCGCGAGCTCGCACCAAACGAAGTTGCGACGTACGAAACGACCGCGTTCTTCGGTCCCAAAGACCGTCGCGTCCTCGGCCAAGCGGGCGGACCCAAGAAGAAGCTTTCGGATCTAATCAACCTCGGCTTCTTTTCACCCGTCGCTCGCGTGCTCGTCAGCGTGCTCGTCTTCTTCCAAGACAAGGTGAGCGGCGGCAATTGGGGGGTCGCGATTATCCTCATGACCATCGCGTTGAAGGTGGCGCTCTTCCCGCTCACGTTCATCTCGCTGAAGAACACCATCGCGATGCGCCGCTTCAAGCCGGAGCTCGACGCCATGCTCGCGAAGTTCGAAGGCGATGCGCAGGCGAAGCAACTCGCGACGATGCAGTTCTACAAGGAGAAGAAGTTCAATCCGTTCGGCGGATGTCTTCCCATGATGGTGCAAATGCCGGTGTGGTTCGCGATGTTCACGACGCTGCAGACGGCGGTCGAGCTCTACCATATCAAGTTTCTGTGGATTCAAGACCTGACGGCGCCCGACCCGTACTTCGCGATCCCGCTCGTGCTAGGTGCCTGCATGATCATTCAGCAGCGCATCACGCCGATGACCGGTGTCGATCCCGTGCAAGCGAAGGTCATGACGTATCTCATGCCGCTCATCTTCACGGCGACGATGCTCTTCTTGCCCGCGGCGCTCGCGATCTACTCGCTGTCGAACAGCCTCATCGGCATCATTCAACAGCTCGCTCTCGAAGCGGTGGCGCCTCGCGCCCCAGCCGAGATCACGGTCAAAGATGTGAGTCCCGGTAGAGCCGGGTAAGCAGCTCGTTAGTTTCCACCTTCGGAAAAGACGAGCTCGGATTGATTCCCCAAAAGGAGTGAAATGGACACGATCGAACAGACGGAAAATCAGGCCCCTTCAGCGGACACGCAGATCTCGAGCGCTCATGAGTTCATCGAGAAGCTCCTCAAGGCCATGCAGATGGACGTGACGGTAGAGCTCGTTCGCGGCGTGAAATCGAGTGATCCCGAAGAGGGCGAAGAGGTCCGATTCGAGATTTCGGGTCCTGACTCCGCGCGCATCATCGGCAAGCGCGGCAGCGTTCTCGAAGCGATTCAGTACCTCACGACCCGCGTCGTTCAGCGTACGGGTGGGGAGCGCAAACACTTCGTCGTCGACGCCGAGAGCTATCGTGCGCGCCACGAAGAACAACTCTCCGCGATGGCTTCGAAGCTCGCTGCGCGGGTCGCCGCCGAAGGCAAAGTCATCACTTTCGATCCGATGAATGCGCGTGAGCGCCGCGTGGTCCACATGGCCGTGCGCGCGGTTCCCGGCGTGAAGACGGAAAGCCACGGCGAAGGTCTCGACCGTCGCGTACAGATCATGCCGGAGAACCATCCGGGCGGCGCGGCCGTTCCCCCCGCATCGGGCGGCGGTGATCGTGGTCGCAGCCGTGGCGGTCGCGGTGGACGTGGCGGCGGTGGTGGTGGACGCGGCGGCGGTGGCGGTGGCGGTGGTGACCGCGAACCGCGTCGCACGCCTCCGACGGAATAATTTTCGTTCCGAACTGCGAAGCGGCTCACCGAGGTCAAACTCGGTGGGCCGCTTCGCTTTTGTCTGCGAGAACGCGAGGGTCAGCGCAGATCCGCAGGCCCGTCGAGCGGTGGCGTCTGCATCGCGCCGAGAATGGAGATGCGAACGTTCGGGAAGAGCTTCACCAAGAGCTCACGCGTCGCGAGATCTCCCCCTTCCGTGCCGATGTTCGTGACGAGTCGTCCCATCGTTCGTGAAAAGCGCTCGAGCGAGCGGCCGAGCTCGTCTCCCTCGCGCGAGACGACGTGTAGATTGCGACCGATCGGAGGCATCTCGAGCTGTGAGGAGAGACTCACGCAATACGTTGCGCCGCGATGCAGCGTGCCGGCGATGGCCGCCGTCGAAGCGTAACGTTCGATCTCTGCGAGAGTTTCCGGTGCGAGCGTACCCCGTGGAATGATTGTCTCCATCGATTCGAATGATGCAGCCAGTCCGCGCACGAACGCTTCTCCAGCAGCGGCATTGCCCGCGAAAAATACGAGACGAGGGCTCAAGCAGCCTTCCTGATCGAAGAGTGAAGCATCGAGCGCGAGCGCGTCGCGCGTAGCGTCCTCATCGGTCCGAACGATTGCAATTCCAAAACCGGGCCCATGTCCAACCACGCTGAGCGCGCGCCCCTCACGCGAAGCCTCGTCCTCGAAGACGGCGATCGTTTCGCTCGAGCCGAATACGTGAATCTCGCTGCCGTCTGCCAGCGTCGAAAGAGGCCGCTTTTCGTGCACCGTCACGAGGTCGCGTCCTGCGACATGCGCGAGCGCCATGGCAAACACGCGCGCTTCGGAAGAAGGGGACACCGAAACCTTTTCGCTGCGAGCGAGCGCACACACGATCGCGCGCAACGCCGAAGAGAACACGGTCGACGAAAGTACGAGATGAATCTCTGGCGGAGAACGTGTCGATCCTAGTCTGCGCGAAAGGGATTCGAGCTCGTCATTGGAGACTGCGAGCTCGACGGCGAGGCTCCGGTCGAAGACGGCGCGCACGCCTTCTTTCGAAAGATTCGCTTCTGCAGAGACGGCCGCAATGAGCGCCTCGCGTCCTTCACCGGAAAGAGCGCGACGCGCGCGCTCGACGAACGTGAGCACGCGCGCATTCATCCGAGCATCTCTTCGACCGAGAGCGAACAGCCGCGGGGAGGTGCACCCGGAAAGCGTCCGAGAATGTCGAAGCCCTGGCCCTCATGCCGCACGCGATCTTGTGTGAGCACAGCAACCGCGCTGTCGACGTTGAGGAGATCGATCACTTTGGCGATCCCGATTTCACCTTGGCCGACAGGTGTCAACGTCACGGGATCGACGGCGACGACGCGAGCCCAAGGAGGCTCGAAATAAAGTGTCGAGGACCCTGCGCGCGCACTTCGATAGAACTCGCTCGAGAGCTCCGTCATTCCGTATTCGGCGATGCAGCCTTCGCTCGATAGTCCGAACGCGCGCGCAATGTCGGCCTCGAGCTCATCGCGGCTCACGTCACGCGAGCGTCCTTTCGTGCCGCCCGTGTGAAGCGCGAGGTCGACGCCGAGATGCGCGAGCGGTCGCCCTCCGAGCATGTCCAAGAGGTGCACGAATGCGAACGAAGTTCCGAGAACGATCGCGCGTTGTCCCGCGGCGTGAGCGACCGTGAGGGCGTCGACGAATGCCGCGACTTTCAACGCGCCTTTCTCGATCTCTCCCTTCTCGAGAAAATAAGTGCGCGCCGTCTTCGCGCCGTAGCGCGCGATGATCGTATCGAACATGTGGATGAGCGAAGAATCGGGCGCATCTTCGGGAGAAAGCGTGAGCGCGAAGATCGCCGTAGGAGTGTCGGACGAGCTGAAGCCGAGCGCTTGGCCTCCGAGAACGAGCGAAGCGTAGTCGTCGTTTTCGAGTGTGCGGATCGCGTGCTCGCCGCGCGCACCGATGGTCGTACCACTCGTACGAAAAATGACTTTCGTTTCGTGCTCGGAAAAGGCGGAAATTCTCGTAGCTTTGAAAGCTTCCGTCGGCACCCCTGGAACGTCGACGGCGCGCGTGAGTGCATCAGGATCGACGCGGCGGGCCTGAAGCAGTCGAGCGAAGCCCGGAATAGTCCGTGCCTGAAATCGCGCGATATCGCAGGCGAGCGCATCGAAAGACTCTGGAGCGTCGTACTTCACGCGTGCGCCAGGCGCTGTCTGCGCCAAAGCCGTCTCGTAGGCGGCGATGAACGCACGCGCGCGCCGATGAAGCGCGCCGCTCTTCGCGAGCAGACTCATTGCGCGAGCTCGAGCGCGCTCGCGAGCGCACGGTTGAAGTCGCCGAGTGTTTCTTCCGCGACGGTGAGCGGTGGCGTCAACGTGAGCACGTTCCACGAAGCACCCCCCGTGAGAACGAGATACCCGGTTTCGAGCAGCTTTCGCGAAACGCGAAGCGCGAGCGCGGCGTCGGCGAGCTCGAGCCCGATCATGAGTCCTTCTCCGCGAACTGCGTTGCTCGAAGGCGCGTCTGCGGAGGATGCCGCCTGCAGGATCTTCTTCAGCTCGTTGCGCCAGGCCTCTCCTTTGCGGCGTACGTCGGAGAGAAGCGCGTCGTCGATGTGCTCGAGGACCGCGAGCGCAGCGACGCAGCCGTCGGGATTTCCAAAATGCGTTCCTGTGTGAAGCGTCGTGCCGCCGTGCGATCCCCAAGCCGCCATCGCCACTTCGCTTCCGATGCACGCCGAGATCGGCGCGCCGCCCCCCAGCCCTTTCCCGAGCGCAACGAGATCCGGCGTGACGCCGTTGGCGATGGCGTGAACCAATCTTCCCGACCGTCCCATTCCCGTCCACACTTCGTCGACGATGAGGCGTGCACCGATCGCGCGCGTTTTTTCCGCGAGGCGGGGAAGAAACGATTCGGGGGGAACGACGCATCCGCCGCGTCCGAGAATGGGCTCGACCAAAATGGCTCCTGGGCCCTGTCCGTTGGATTCGGCCGCGAAGAACGCATCGACGCTGCGCATCGTTCGTTCGAGGGAGGTGTCGTCGGTGGGATATTCCGCGAACGTCACGTGATCGCCGAGCTGCCCGCGGAAGGGCTCGCGGAATCGCTGCGAGAGGCCGCAGGCGGCGAGTGGCCCATGCGAGAGCCCGTGATAGCCGCCGGAAAAGGCGAGTACTCGGGGTCCCACGGCGAGTGCCGCGGTTTTGAGCGCAGCGGTCACGGCATCTGCGCCCGAGAGACCGAGCATGACGCGTGAGGGCGCACCGAAAATCTGCGCGAGCTTCTCCAAAAGCAACACTTTGGGCTCACTCCCAAAAACATCACCGAGAGCGAGCGGCAGTTCGCCGAGCGCGCGCATTCGCGCTTCCGTCAAAAACGCCGGCGCGTGCCCGAAGACCTCGGCGCCGAAGCCGGAGATGAAATCGACGAAACGGTTGTCGTCGGCATCGAAGACGTTGATGCCCGACGCGCGCGAATAGACGATGGGCGACTGCTCCGCGTGACTCGACGCTTCGCGGGCTTCACGGCGAGCTTCGAATGCCGGACATTCCGTGCGTCGCAAGCGCTCTCCGAGGGCGCGCGACTTCGGTCCGGGAAGGGCAGTTTTTACGAGGGGGCGGTCGGCGGCGAGCGTCGTGTTCAAGACACGATACGATTACGACCGGCGCCTTTGGCTTGGTAGAGCTTTTCGTCGGCTTCTTGAATGAGCTCGGTGCTCGTGCGATCGGAGTTGCTGATCGCAGAGATTCCACCCGAGATCGTCACGCTGATGTCGTCGTTCTGGAACGTGAATTTCGCATCTTCGACCTTTTGGCGGAGCTTCTCGGCGAGGAGGAGCGCGCCATCCATCGGCGTTTCGGGAAGAAGTAGAGCGAACTCTTCACCGCCGTAGCGCGCGAAGATCTCGTCCCGACGGATGTTGGTCTGGACGATATGCGCGAGCTCTTTCAGCACGTGATCGCCCGCGAGGTGTCCGTGGAAATCGTTGATCTTCTTGAAGTGGTCGATGTCGAAAAGGACGAAGCTGAGCGCGCGTTCGTAACGACGAGCACGCGTGATCTCTTTTTCCATCGCCTCGACGAGATAACGCTTCACGTACGCGCCCGTGAGCCCGTCGATGATCGTCATGCGATAAATTTCTCCGTGGTACTGCGCTTCTACGTCGTGGCCCGTGAGGTACTTGAAGATCGTCGGACCGATCTTCACGCGATCGCCATTGTGCAGCTGCACCTCGGCCCCCACGGGAACGACCTCGTCGTTCACGTACGTTCCGTTCGTCGAATTGTCGTCGAGAACGACCCAGCGCGGGCCCTTCGGCGTGAAGATCGCGTGACGGCGCGACACGGAGTCGCCCTCGAGCACGATGCTCGATTCTTGTCCGCGACCGATGCGCAAGACGCCATCGAGCACGAAGCGCTTTCCGAGTAGGGAAGGCTCCTTCGTATAGATAATGACGATGCAGTCGCCCCCGAGCGGTTTCTCTTCATTCTGAAGCGGCT
>JAHFDV010000621.1 GCA_023248815.1 Myxococcales bacterium | reverse complement strand
ATGCGGAAGCAGCGCGAGCGTGCGGCGAAGATCGCCGAGGTTGTCACGCAGTTCGATGATGGCCGTGAGATCGAACGCGCGGAGCACTTCGGCAATGATCGCAATCGAACGATCTTTGCGCGGAGTCTTGCCGAACTCACGGATGTTCCAGGTGGCGAGGGTGAATGTGTCTTTCTTACGAGGAACAGATCTGACGCCGAGCCGCTCTCGGAGCAGCGCCAGATCTCGCGTAGCGGCATCCGTCGTCATGACATCGTCCTTCGATCACTTGAGGATGGCCGCGCGCGACGAGATGCGGCGCGCGTAGAGATGCGAGTCGTCGAGCCAAGCGAGCCAGCCCGAGCTCGAGACCACCGTCGAGGTCGGAGCCTTGTGCATCGTGTAGAACTTACTTTCGTAGGAGTCGAAGTACTGAAGGCCTTTGTCCGTCGCGATGAAGACGGCGTCGCCATCCTTGGCGCAGTCCTTCGAATGACCAGCGAGCGAGTGCCCCTCGTTGTTCACAAGAAGCGTGTCGTGCGGCTTGCTCTTCGAAGGGATTACGATGCTCCCACCCTCCTTGAAGAGGCAATGCGGGTTCGCTTCGGTCTCACCCATGCACGCCGGCGGAAACACGAGGACTTCGCTGCGCTCGCTATCGAGCTTGTAGCCGCGACCCGCGATGCAGAAGGCGAGCGTGTCTCCGATGATGCGAAGGTGCGTGGCTTTGACGTCGTCGAGCTTGAAGAGTTGCGGATTGATCTTGCCCGGTTGGTGTTGCGCGGTATCGCTCGTCGGAGCGGATTCGAGTCCCGAAGCAACCGTGGTCGCCGGGGTTGGCGCTGCGATCGTGGCGGCGGTCGTCGGCGCGACCGATGCCGGCTTGGTGAGTGGTGCTTGCGCGCACGCTGCGATGGAAAGAGGAAGAATGGCCAGGGGGAGGAGGGTGTTTGTTTTCATGCAGACCTCTTCGGCCGAGGGGATGAAGAGGTTGCGAGAAATGTCCACCGTCTTGCAATTCTCCGACGAGTCGCGGGAAGGCAGTGTGCGGGGTGGCCCGTACAGAAGATCTGTCCGCGCAATAGCGCCAAATGCACTCGGCGAAGCGAGAGGACGCAACGTCGAGTCGCCGCTCGCTCGCTGGGATGGACCGGGTAGACTGGGATCAGACGTAAGATGGCGCGATGGGGACACGAGAAGACATCACGGAAATGCTCACGCGGTTTCTCGGCGAGTCCAAGGGGGGAGGCGTCGCGTGTCTAGTGGGGAAGTGGGGTTGCGGAAAAACGCACTTATGGCGGGAGATCGAGGGGTCGTTGGCCAAGAACAAGGTGCGAACGGCATATGTCTCGTTGTTCGGCTTAGTGAGCATCGCTGAAGTGCGCTCTGCCGTCTTCAACGCAGCCACCTTGGATGTGCGCGGCGACGAAGACGAGAAGAAGACCCTCTCAAATCTTCGCAGGGCAAGAGAGCTTTTCTTTAAGGGATGGCCTCACCTTCTTCAGGCCGTCGATCATAAGTTCGGAATCGAGCTCTTCAGCAAAAGCATGGACCTAACCCGCCTACTCTCGCCAGAGACCGTTGTCTGCTTGGACGATGTCGAACGAGGGTCCGAAAAGTTGCGCGTTGACGAGGTTCTTGGCTTCGCGAACACGCTTGCGGAGCGGCAGGGGTGTCGCCTGCTTCTCATCATGAATGAGGAGCATCTGGAGAGTCGGTCGGGGGACCAAGCGGCCCTTGCGCGTGCTTACCGAGAGCGAGTTGTCTCGCGTCATGTGCGACTTGATTCGTCGTTGCCGTTTCTTGCGAGCACGGTGACGGAATCCCGAGGCTTGCGCGTCGACGCGGCGACGCGAGAAGTTGTTGTCGCGGTGTTGCAAGGTGCCGGTTGTGAGAATGTGCGCACGCTGATCAGAGTTCTCGAGGCGCTGGACGACCTCCGGAGCGCAATCGGAGAGTCGGTGCCGATTGATGACGTTCGGCTGCTTTCGGCGCTCACTTGCGCGAACGCGGAAGGAGCGATGATGCCATCGACGTTTTACGACTTCCATCCCATCAAATTCGGTATTCCAGAAAAGTACAAAGATGCCGACACGGAAGCGCAACGAAAGTTCCATTCGAAGTACTTCGACGACGCTCCCTACGCGTTCAATCAGCTCATTTTTGACTACGTTCGCGATGGCTATCTCAAGCGCCAGGCGTACAAGGAGCGGTATGACGAAAGAATCGGCCGGTCGGAGGGGGCGTTAGATCGCCTGCTCCGAAGGATCGATCAATCAGAGTTTCGCTACTTGTCAGAGCTAGAGAGCCGAGCTTGGTTGGAGGCCTCGGCGGTGGCTCTTGAGACGGAGAGCAAAGTGCCCGCAAATATTGTCGACCGGGTTTTCACGGTGGCGAGCATGGTTGCCTCGATGATTGGCGAAGAAGAGCCTTCACGTTTGATAGTCGCAGGCGAAAATGCGCTCGAAGACGCGGGAACGCGACTCGATCGGTCGTTCGATCGATCGCGACGCCATAGTGGCGGAACAGCAGTTCCCGCTGCTCTCCAGCAAAAATACGACGAAGCTATTTCTAAGGCGATGACCGACTCGATAAGAACCGAGCTAATGTCATCTCTACTCGACCGGGACGTGAGCGCTTGGGCACATCTCGCGGAGCGCAACCCACAGGCGGTGCTGATGGCCGCGCTAGAGTTGCCCATTTTGTCAGAGCTGCACGCGACGATGGAACGCGACCGAGGCTTCTGGTTCTGCGCGGTCGAGTCCTTGATCGATGCACTTAGCTCGTGCACCGACCCTGACCTCCGCGAGCGAATGGGAGCATATTTTGCGATCGGTCTGTGGAGCACCACTGACCGAGCCGATCTGTTTCGTATCGAACGATTCGCGCGAAAAGTCTATGAGCCTCAGGCAAACAACTAGAGCCAAAGCGGTACAATTCTCGATGAAGTCGCGTGACTTCATGCTGACCGCGAATTGGAGATGAGTATTCTACTCAGACGAAGCCCTGATCTGCGAGGGGAGGAGACGTGGCCGATCGCGACCCGTACGTAGACCGATACCGAGCCGTCAGTGAGACCCTTCTCGACTACGGATGCATGGTGACGCCCTACATCTTGGGCGGTGAATGGAGAGTCCTCCAAACGTTTTGCGAGGAAGTCGCGAGGCTACCCCCGACGACTAACGAAGAGCGCTCCGCTGTGGAGGCCGAACTGGACGCGCTCGTTA
>JAHFDV010000620.1 GCA_023248815.1 Myxococcales bacterium | reverse complement strand
CGTCTGAGAACACCACGGTATGAAGCCAAAGCTCGCCATCATACTTCTAGGAATCCTCGCGCTGGGCGGAGTCGGTCTCTTCGCCTACCGCCGCGAGCTTAGTGCAGAAGAAAATCGGATCGAGGCGCGTCGCCTGGAGAACCGAGTGCGCGCTCTCCATCAGCGCGTGCGCGAGCTCCGAACAATCTGCACTGAGCGAGTGGCCTACCTGCGAACGACTCTCAAAGATGCGAGCACGCTGTCCCTGCCGACGCCTTCGCTTCGCCGTGCTCCGTTGCTGCACAGCTGGGACCTTGCTCCGCGAGGAGCCTTCGCTCCACCGTGCCCTGAGGTTTCTCTCGACGCGCCTCTGTCACACGAACCGTTTGGTGCTGAGTACGATTCGCGCTCGAGCTTGGAGTTGCGAGAGGTTGCGCAGGCGATCGTTCGCGAAGAGACGGCGCTCGAACTGAGTTATGCGCCACCGGGAGTAGTTGCCGACTGGCGCTGCGAAAGAGCCCCAAGCAATGCAGGCCCCGCTGGAGGGGATGAATATGGTGACCCTACCTTCCACCCGAGTGACGGGGGAGAAGAGTTCGAAACGACTTGCAGTGTCACCTGGTGGCGTGCGGAGACAGAAGAGGTCGTCGCACGGCTAGAAGAAAAGGGGAGATCGACCGTGCGCCACTGGGTCCCTCACCGCCCCGATGGCGTAGACGCTGCAGTGACGTTCTCGACCACGCAGTGGATGGATCAAGAGAGGACCTTCGACGCCGGACCTCTAGAGCCTTCGACAGGAGAACGAAAGATCGCCTCCCGGATCGCCGAGCTCGTGCTTCTGCGCGAGTGACCGCGGTTCGACAGCTCGCGCGGCAGATTGGATGTGCCGCGCGACCCTCCTACTTCTTCTTCGCGCCGGCCTTCTTCAAAAGCTCACCGAACGTCCCGAAGCCCGTCGCCGCGGTGACGCCGCGGTGCGCTTCGAAATCGGCGCGCTCCAAGGCGTCTTTTGCGCCCTTCACCGAGAGCTTCAATTTGCCGCCGCCGGTCTCCATGACCGAAGCCGTGAGCTTGGTGCCGATGGGGAAGTTCTTGCGGAGATCCGTGCCACGCGGGACTCCGAGCTCGCTCGCGGGAACGAGTCCCGAGCCATCACGGCCTTCGGTACCTGTAATCTGCAAGAAAATGCCGTAGGTCTCGATGCGCGTCACTTCGCCTTCGACGACGGCGCCGATCGCGAGACGGCTCTTGCTGGCGCGTGCAGTGGGCGCGGCATTCGGCGGAGCTTCGACGAGCGCCTTGAGAGAAAGGGAGACCTTCGTCTGACCCTTTTCGTCGAGTTTGATGTCGAGCACTTGCGCTTCGACCGAGTCTCCCGCCTTGAGGAGATCGGCGACGTTGGCGCGGCGATCATGCGAGGCTTCGCTCGCGGGAATGAGCGCTTCGAGACCGCCGAGGTCGACGAAGGCGCCGAAGTTGCGGACGCTCGTGACGGTGCCACGAACGAGCTTCCCTTTTTCGAGCGTCGCGAGAACGCGCTCGCCTTCCATCTTCGACTGCTCGGCGATGAGCGCACGGCGCGAGAGGACGATGCTGCGACCGCCATCTTTGATCTCGGTGACGAGGAAAGAGAGCTTTTGTCCGACGAACGAGCTCACGTCTTCGATGCGGCGATCGGCGACTTGCGATAGTGGGCAGAAGCCGCGATTGCCGCCAGGGAGATCGACCTCGAGTCCGCCCTTGTTCACACCGGTGACTTTGCCTTCGACGGGAAGTCGCGCAGCCTTCGCTTCTTGAAGACCGAGCGCGTTGCCACCGCCTCCGCCACGAAGCGATCGCGAGACGCGGATCTCGCCCGTCTCGTTGTCGATCGATGCGACGCGCGCGACGACTTTGTCGCCGATCTTGAGCTCGATCTCGCCCTTCTCATTGCGGACTTCGAAGCCGTCGAGGAAAGCCTGCTTGCGTCCGTCGATCTCGATGAAGACAGCGTGCGGCGTGACTTGGACGACGGAACCTTCGATGGTTTCGCCGACCCGTACATCGCGAACGCGCACGGCGCTTTTGGGTTGGGCTTCGAAAAGAGAGGCAAAAGTGTCGTCGGACATGGAGGGAAACGTGTACCACGACGAGGGCTCGGCGCCTCACACCGAAGAAAATGATGCGTTTTTAGAGGGGTTTCATAGAATCGCTCGATGCCCGAAACGCATCGAGATCATTCAAAATTGGCCCTTCGTTCTGCCGCGCTCTTTTTCGCGGTGCTCTGTGGATCCGCGTGCTCGCTCGCCGACGCGAATCCGTTTCCCGAGAAGCAGGGACGCTGTGAGCTTCGCCCCGTCGATGATCAGTGTACCGACTGGCGCGAGTTCCAAGGGCCTTCGATGCTCGCGATTCAGGGGACGTGCGAGACGCTGGCGGCTGCGAAGAAAGGCGCTGGCGGATGGACCGAAGGAAAGACCTGCGATACCGCGGGAATGTTCGGCGGCTGTCAGAGCAAGTCTGCCGACGGCACGAAGCAGACGAATTGGTACTACGAGGGCGAGAAGATCAAGACCATCGACGAGGCGAAAGCGAAGTGTGACGACGATCAGACGTGGGTCAGTCCGCAGTAGCGATTTGCTTTTCGCTCTCGGTGCTTCGTGCGCGGCCTTCTCGGCTCGAGCTCGTTCGCCGCAAGAACGTCAGCGATACTCGCAAAAATAGTTCGGATCGTCGATCGCGACGCCCGTCCCCTCGCGACCGCATTGCGCAGACACCGAAGCACAGAACTCTTCTCGGCAATCGCCGTTGCCTGTGCTCGGTGAGCAGCGTCCCATCGCTTCTCCCGTGTTCGAGCAAAGTCCAGTTGCGCAAAGCGAAGCGGAGTTGGCGCCACCTTTCGTCGTGCAGCCGACGCAATACGAATGGAGGCGTCCCGTCTTCGTTCCAGTAATCGTCTGGCAGGTGAGCCCAGCGTCGGCAAAGTTGCAGCTGACGCCGCAGCCGCCGCAGTTGTCGTTGTCGCCGAGATTCGTGAGCTTGCCTCCGCAGCAAACGTAGTTGGCGCCTGCGTCCGCCAACGGCAGACCGGTCATCGCGAGACCGATCGCGCTGCGGCATGCGGGGTCGCCGACGGGAACAGCGGTGTCCTCCGTCGTCATGCCGTCGGCGCTCGTGCTTGCGTCGTTGTCGTTGCCTGGCTCTTCATCGAGAGGAAAAGCGTTGTCACTACTGCAGGCGGCAAGAGCGGCACCT
>JAHFDV010000619.1 GCA_023248815.1 Myxococcales bacterium | reverse complement strand
TGGCGCAGCCCGAGCGAGCATCGAAGAGGGCACCCCAACGACACAGTCGGTGCGTCTCGAGAATCGGCACCGCGCCTTCGGAGCGGAGGTCGCAGGGCTCATTGCGAAGCGTTGGGGAGCCAATGGTCTTCCCGAGCGTACGGTGACGATCGAAGCGGAGGGGACGGCGGGGCAGAGCTTCGGGGCTTTCGCGGTGAAAGGTATGCACGTCTCGCTTCGTGGCGATGCCAACGACTACGTGGGCAAAGGTCTCGCAGGCGGAACGCTCGTCATTGCGCCGCCGGAGCGCATCGGCGTGCCCGCCGAAGACCTGGTGATCCTGGGTAATACCGTTCTCTATGGTGCAACGTCGGGCAGTGCTTTCTTCCGCGGCCGTGGCGGCGAGCGCTTCGCCGTGCGCAATAGCGGCGCCACAGCCGTCGTCGAAGGCGTCGGCGACCACGGATGCGAGTACATGACGGGCGGTGTGGTCGTCGTGCTCGGATCGATCGGCAGAAACTTCGCAGCAGGGATGAGCGGCGGCGTCGCGTACATTCTCGACGATGATCGAAGAGCGGGAACGCGCGTCAACCCCGAGATGGTGACGGTTTCGCCCGTGGCGATCGAAGACGAAGTGGAGGTGCGCCGTCTCGTCGAGTTGCACGCCAAAGAGACGAAGAGCAAGAAGGCCGAAGCCATCCTCGCCAATTGGTCGCGCACGAGCTTCGTGAAGGTGGCCCCCATCAAGCCTCTTCAACTCGAAAAACGCGGCGAAGACCGCATTCGCCCACCCCATCCATCTTACGTCGCGCTGCCGCGCGTCTGAAGCTCGAGAAAGAAAGACAGCGCTTCTTCAATGGGCAACCCACGCGGATTCCTCGATACGCCACGCGAGAAAGAGCAAGAGAACGCGCCGAGCGATCGCATTCGCTCCTTCCGAGAGTTCTCCGAACCACTCCCAAAAGAGCGACTCGAGGCGCAGGCTTCACGCTGCATGGGCTGCGGCATTCCGTTTTGTCACGACGGATGCCCGCTCGGAAACTTGATCCCGGAATGGAATGATCTCGTCTACCGCGGTCGCATGGACGAAGCGAAGGCGCGCCTCGCCGAGACGAACAACTTTCCCGAGGTTACGGGTCGCATCTGTCCCGCGCCGTGCGAGGCATCCTGCGTTCTCAATATCGAGGGCTCTCCCGTCACCATCAAGTCGGTGGAACGCGCGATCGCGAGCGTCGCTGATCTCGCGCCACGTCGTGCCGAGACGCGTTCCGGAAAGACCGTCGGCGTCATCGGGTCTGGGCCTGCGGGGCTCGCATGCGCGCAAGAGCTCGCGCGAAAAGGCCACGAGGTGACGCTCTACGAGCGCGACGACCGCATCGGCGGCCTCCTTCGCTACGGCATTCCCGACTTCAAGATGGAGAAGGGGATCCTCGATCGCCGTATGGAACAGATGGCGGCAGAAGGCGTCACCTTCCGCGCCGGCATGGATATCGGCGGAGCCGTCGACGTGCGCGACCTCCGCAAAGAGCATGACGCATTGGTGCTGGCGACGGGGGCACGCGTCCCTCGCGATTTGCCCATTCCGGGTCGTGATCTCTCCGGAGTGCACTTTGCGATGGAATTTCTCGAGCGACAGAATCGAATCGTCGCGGAAGGAAACACCGAAGCGACGGAGAAACCCACGGGGACCTTCAATCGCTCGAGCGTTCACGAGCTCTCCGCCTACGGCAAGCGCGTCCTCGTGATCGGCGGCGGTGACACCGGCTCCGACTGTATCGGCACGTCGATTCGCCAGGGCGCCCTCGAAGTGCTCAACGTCGAGCTCATGCCGAAGCCGCCGCTCGTACGAATGCCCGAAAATCCCTGGCCTGAATGGCCGCTCGTTCTTCGCACGTCGAGCTCGCACGAAGAGGGAGCGCAGCGAGACTTCGCCGTGCTGACGAAAGCGTTCATCGGCAAGGACGGTCGGCTCACCGCCGCGCGATTCGTGCGCGTGGAATTCGTCGGCGGCAAGCTACGAGAGATCGCGGGCTCCGAGGAAGAGCACGCCTGCGACCTCGTACTTCTCGCGATGGGCTTCACCGGACCCGTCCAAGAGCCATTTGCAGGGGCGCTCGGGCTCACGCTCGATGCGCGGGGAAATTTCGTGACGGACGGCGAGGGGCGGACCAACGCGGACGGAATTTTCGCTGCGGGCGACAACGTGCGGGGGCAATCGCTCGTCGTTTGGGCCATCGCCGATGGTCGACGCGTGGCCAATGGCGTCGACCGCGCCCTTCGCGCAGGCTGATTCGTACCTGCGCCAACTCCGCTCTTTTTCGCGGCGCCGCCTGGCCGCCCTCGCCCGGAAGCTGTGGTATGACGGCGGACATGCGTACCGAGTGGGTAAAGAAGCGTGAAGGTCAGCCGAACGTCTCTCAAATGTTCTATGCGCGTCAGGGCATCATCACGGAAGAGATGGCCCACGTTGCGCAGCGCGAGCAGCTCGAACCGGAGCTGATCCGCTCCGAGATCGCGCGCGGCCGCCTCATCATTCCTGCGAACGTCAAGCACACCAATCTCGAACCGATGGGCATCGGCATCGCGACGAAGTGCAAGGTCAACGCGAACATCGGCAACAGCGCCGTCACCGGCAAAGTCGATGGCGAGCTCCGCAAGCTCGAAATCTCGATCAAATATGGCGCCGACACCGTGATGGATCTCTCCACCGGCGGCGACATCGACGGAATTCGTCGCGCAATCATCGCGGCCTCTTCGGTGCAGATCGGCACGGTACCGATCTATCAAGCGCTCCAAATCGCGAAAGACGTGAAGCGTCTCACCGCGGCCGACCTCATCGACATGCTCGAATTGCAGGCGCAACAAGGCGTCGACTACTTCACGATTCACGCGGGCGTCCTCGTCGAATACCTGCCTCTCGTCAAAGACCGCATTACGGGCATCGTCTCGCGCGGCGGCTCGATCATGGCGCAGTGGATGATCGAACATCACAAGCAGAACCCTTTCTATACGCATTGGGACAAGGTCCTCGAGATCTGCGCCAAGTACGACGTGACGATCAGCGCGGGCGATGGCCTCCGCCCGGGATGCCTCGCAGATGCGAGCGACAAGGCGCAGTTTCCAGAGCTCACGACCCTCGGCGAGCTCACGAAGCGCGCCTGGGAAAAAGACGTTCAGGTGATGATCGAAGGCCCGGGACACGTTCCGTTCGATCAGATCGAGATGAACGTGAAGAAGGAA
>JAHFDV010000221.1 GCA_023248815.1 Myxococcales bacterium | reverse complement strand
CGAAGGTCAGCTCATTGCCGTGTGCACCCGCGCGGACGACGAGGTCTACGGCCTTCTTTCGCCGCGCGCGTCGGATCTCCCGCCGCCTCCTTCGGTGCGTTCGCCGCAAGCGGGCTCGCACCCTCCGCAGCCGCCCGTTCGTTACTCGTCGTCGATGCAGATCAATGCCGTCACCCCCGACGTCATCGAAATTCCGGAGATGAGCGAGCACGTGCTTCCGCTCTTGACCGTCATTCCTTTGCAGCTGCTCTCGTATTACGTCGCCGACTTCAAGGGCACGGACGTCGATCAGCCGCGCAATCTCGCGAAGACCGTCACGGTCGAGTGAGTCTTCAGTAGCGGCTCGCTTTCAGCGCGACGCCGAGGACGGGACCTTCATCCCTTTCGCGAGCGTCGCGGCGGTCTTTCGAACGCTCCTTTTCAGAGCCCGCCGTCGCCAGCCTTGAATAGAGGTGGAGGCTCCGGCAACGAGAGCTCGATCTTCGCGCTCGACCCGCTTCGCACGCATTCGATGAGCGTCTTTTCATCGGCGCGATCGCCCGTCACTTCGACGAACGACGACCCGCCTTGGGTCACGGTGCGCATCTGCTTCACGCGAAAGTGCAGCTCGAATCGTCCCGGCGCGATCATTTCGCTCGGCGCAACCTGGCGTCCGAGGGCTTGGCTCGATCGCCGCGCGCGCTCTTGAAGGTTGGCGGTCGTGCGCGGGCCGAGGAGCTCGCTGGCTTCTTTCACCGCACCGGGCTGATCGGCCGAAGCCTCCATGCGCTCGATCCAAAGCTTCAATGCGCCTTCGCACGTCGCGTCGGGAGCGGGACGCGAACAGCCAGCGAGCGTGATCGAGAGCGTCGCGCAGCTGAACAGAAGGCGAGCGCTTCGCGCGAGGAAGCGGAGCCGAGCCTCTGAGCGCTTCGTCATCGAGATCATCGTGCCGAGCTTTTGCGCCCTCGCGCGCGCGTTGTCAAAAACTAGCGCTCGCGCATTTCGGACCGATACGATTTCATTCGTGAAGCAAGCCGCGCGGATTCGCCTCGAGTGGGGAGGTCGTCAGAACCGGGAAAGCCTGGAAAATGAGCTCATTTCGGATCCTCCGAAGAGCGGACCCCGGCTCGCAAAAACGACCGCGGCGCCCGTACCTGTTTCGGTGACCGATCAAGGTCGACTTTTTCAAGGCAACAACCTCGACGTGATGCGGGCCCTCCTTCCGGAGCTCAAGGGGCGCGTCATGCTCGCGTACCTCGACCCGCCGTTTCTCACGCAACGCGTGCACAAGGCGATCGTGAAGGGGAAGACCCTCGACGATCGCACGGAAGATGCTGCCTTCGACGATCGCTGGGAAGATCGCGCCGCCTATCTCGACTCGCTCTATTCACGCATCGTTCTCCTCCGTGAGCTCCTCGCTCCCGAAGGCTCGATGGTGCTCCACGTCGACCCCAAGACGAGCCACTACTTGAAGGTGATCTGCGACGAGGTCTTCGGAGAAGACGCCTTCGCGAGCGAGATCGTCTGGCGCTACCGCCGCTGGCCCTCGAAGACGCCCAACTTTCAGCGCGTGCACGACGTACTTCTTCGATACAGGAAAGATCCGAACGCGGCGCCGCGCTTTCGTCAGCTCTATGAGCCGCTTGCAGCTTCGACGCTCGCGACGTGGGGAACGGGAAAGCAGCGCGCTGTCGTCTCGGCAACCGGGCGTCGTTCGCGGTCGAGCACGACCGAAGAGAAGTCTCAGGGCGTGCCCATGGGCGACGTTTGGGACATCGGCGTCATCGCACCCGTTGCCAAAGAGCGAACGGGTTACCCCACGCAGAAGCCCGAGGCGCTTCTCGAGCGCGTCATCACGGCGCTCACGTACGAAGGGGATCTCGTGCTCGATCCCTATGCTGGAAGTGGAACAACGCTCAGCGTCGCCGCGCGCCTTGCACGGCAATACGTGGGCATTGATCAAAGCGACGTCGCGATTCGCACCGCCTCGGGCAGGCTTGAGCTTCGACGTGTCCGTGCGTAGCCTCGGAGCCCAATGAGGAATTCCTCGCGTCTCGTCATCACGGTGCTCCTCGTGGGCGCCGCCCTCGTGGCTGCCAGCTTCGCTCCAATCACGTGGAAAGCGGGGATATTTGCCGCGGGAATGATCGCCGTCGCCGGCGTGAGCGCCTTCATTGGTGGCAATAGCGGCCTCGCGGACATGCGCCAAATCGTGAAGCAGATCGAGTCGGGCGAAACGCCTCGTGCTCCTCAAGGATCCTCCGAAGAAGTCGAAGGGCTCGTTCGCGATCTCGCACGCGCGTTCGAAGCGGCCAACGTCAAAACCGACACGGCGCTCGCCAAGGTGAAGCGCCTGGAGCAGCTCGAGCAACGCCTTGGCCAAGCAACGCGCAAGATCACCGAGGCTGGTAGAAACCAGATCGCCGCTGCCGAAGACGCGCGACGGACAGTCGACCAGTCGCTCGAGCTCGTCGAAGAAGAGGGCAAGCAGCTCGAAGGCGTCTTCGCGATGATCCAAGGCTCCAACGCCTCCGTGCTCTCGATGGCCACTTCGACGGGAGAAGTCGCCGGCAGTCTCGACGAGCTTGGTGGAAGTGTCCGCGAGACCGTGAGCTCGATCGAAGAGATGACTTATTCGATCAAAGAGGTCGCCAAGAACGTCGATGCGCTCTCGCAGACGGCCGAAGAGACGAGCTCTTCGATGAACCAGATGGACGTTTCGATTGACCAAGTGCAATCGAACGCGAACGAAACGGCGCGTCTCTCGGAAGAAGTCGCGCAGGACGCCAAGCGCGGCGCCGAGGCGATCACACGTACCATCGGCGAGATCAATCGTATCAAAGGAAGCTCGGAAGACGCCGTCCGCGCGATTTCGGCCCTTGGAACGCGCATCGAAGCGATCGGTCAGATCGTCAATGTCATCGACGACGTCGCCGAGCAGACGAATCTCCTGGCGCTCAACGCGGCGATCATCGCGGCGCAAGCGGGAGATCACGGTAAAGGCTTCGCAGTCGTCGCCGACGAAATCAAAGATCTCGCGGAGCGCGCCGCAACGAGCACGCGCGAGATCACGGATCTCATCAAGACCGTCCAATCGGAGACGCGCGACGCGATCACCGCCGTGCAACGCGGCGCGAGCAACGTCGATCGCGGCGTCGAAGTATCGAGCGAGACGGATCGCGCGCTCGGAAAGATCCTCGAGAGCAGCCAGAAGTCGACCAACATGATGCGCGCCATCGCCCGCGCCACGGTCGAGCAAGCCACGGGCTCGAAGCAAGTCACCGACGCCATTCAGCGGATCGCGCTGACCGTGCAACAGATCGCCTCTGCCACCGCAGAACAAGCGCGCGGCTCCGAGCTCATCTATCGCAGCACCGAAAAAATGCGCGTTCTCACGCAAGGCGTGGAAAAGAAGACCGACGAACACACGCGTACGGCGCAGCAAATTGCGGACGTCATCGAGAATCTCACGGCGACGCTCCAGCGTCTCGCGAACGGCCAAAAGGTTCGCGCCAAAGAGATGCACGACATCCGCACGGCGATCAAACGCCTCACGGATGCGTCGCGCGACGCTCAAGCGAGCGCGCGCGATCTCTCGCCGATCGTCGAAGAGAACGATTCGCTCAGCTCGATGGCGCGCCGCGCCTGAGCGAGAGACCATGATGCGCGAAAAGCCGAATCGGTTTCTGCGCTTCGTCGTAGGCCTCTTCGTCACGTTCGTCGTGATCGCAGGCGGCACGTTCCTTCTTGAAGGCTTCCTCCGCAAGGAAGTCGAAGCGCGCATCGAGGCGCAGGCGCGGAGCGCTCTTGCGTTGCCTCCACAGGCGAAGGTTAAGGTGCTCGTCGGGGGTGGACTCGTCATTCCTCAACTGGTCGCTGGAAGGCTCGAGCAAGTAGACATCAGTGCGGACTCGGTTCCAGTTTTTCAGCATGGGGGCAGCGTCAAGGTCGTCGCGCGCGGAGTAAGCGTCGACCGCGCGAAGCCGACCGAGCACGTTGCGCTGACGATGAGGGTGGAACAGGCCGCGCTTCAAAAGCTGATGGATCCGCTTACGACCTTTGTCCCAGCATCGGTTTCGATCGATCCGGACAGCGTCTACGCGGCCGTGATGGTTGGCTTGATGATGGGGATGAACCTTCCCGTAGGGGTGAGATTCTCGCCGAGTGCGATCGACGGACAGCTCGGTCTCACGCCGAGCTCTTTCGAGGTCGCAGGGACGAGGTTCGCCAGCACGGGACTCGTGAGTCGCTTCGGTTCGGTCGTCGAGCCGCTGATCGCCACTCAAAGGCTCTGCGTCGCAACTCTTCTTCCCAAGGCCTTTCGTCTCGAGGCGATTCGCGCGGTCGCTGGCGCGCTCGAGATCGAGCTCGCCGCAGACGCAGTCGTTCTCTCGCACGAAGCGCTGACGACGATGGGGACGTGCTCGCGCCCCTGAGCTACTTCCCGATCGCGTCGAGCATCGACAAGAAGTTCGATGCATTCGCGAGCATCTCTTTCGTATCGGGCTTCGGCGCTTCGCGAACGTCCATCATCTCGAGGAGATCCTCGGGAATATCCGCAAAAAATCGGCTTTCGGTGCGCGGCACCGCTTTGGCGCGAAGAGCGCGTGCGCGGCACCGCGAGAGATAGAGCGTGTTTTTTGCGCGCGTGATTCCCACGTAAAAGAGGCGTCGCTCCTCTTCGATGTCCGTCGGGACGGCGTCCGTGACCTTGGCGTCGATCGTGCGCGTGTGCGGCAGATAGCCTTCTTCGCAGCCGATCAAGAACACGGTTCCAAACTCGAGTCCTTTTGCGCCGTGAAGCGTCGAGAGTGTGACCGCGGCCCCCGTTTGCTCTTCGTCGGCGAACTTCAGCGTGAGCGCTCGGAGAAACGCCGAGAGGCTCGATTCGCGGTCGCCGTCCGGCGAGAGGTTGCGCTTGCCGAGCGTGGCGAAGAGCGACTCGATGTTGGCTTTGCGACGCGCGGCGACGATGTTGGACTGAGAGCCTTCGTCGATGTCGGCGTTGAGGCCGATGCGCTCGACCAGCTTGCGCGTTGCCATCGCGGGCGGGATGCGGTCGATGATGAGATCTTTGCGCAGCTCGCCCATGATGCGCTCGAGCAGCTTGCAGCCTTGGCGTGCACTCTCGGAGACTTCGTCGATCGCGTCGATGCGTTCGATGGCCTGCCAAAGGGTCCAACCGCGCGCCGTCGCCACGAGCGCGAGCTTGTCGATGCTGGCGTCGCCGATGCCCCGCGACGGATAATTGATGACGCGGCGCAGGCTGATCTCGTCGTCGCGATTGAGCGCCAGCTTGAGATACGCGAGCGTGTCTTTGACCTCTTTCTTGTCGAAGAACTGCTGCCCGCCGATCATGCGGTAGGCGATGCCCTCCGTGCGGAGATTTTCTTCGATGAGCTTCGCTTGCGAGTTCGAACGGTAGAGGACGGCGATCTCGCGCATCGAGACGCCTTGGTCTTTCACGAGCCCGCGTATCAAGCTCGCGACCCAAGCGGCCTCCGTCTCGGGCGTCGGTGTGACGACGTGCTTCACCTTCTCCGTACCTTCGCGGCTCGAGAAGAGCGTTTTTTTGTGACGCTGATCCCGCTTCTTCGAGATGACGGCGTTGGCGACCTCGAGCACGCGCGTCGTCGAGCGGTAGTTCTCTTCGAGCTTCACGACCTTGGCGCCAGCAAACTGATCTTCGAAGGCGAGGATGTTGCGGATGTCGGCGCCGCGCCACGCGTAGATCGATTGATCGTCGTCACCGACGGCGCAGACGTTGTTGTGACCGCTAGCGATCGCGCGAAGAAGCTGAAATTGAGCCTGATTCGTGTCTTGGTACTCGTCGACGAGAACGTAGCGATAGCGCTGCTGCCAGCGTTCGCGCACGTCCGGGCGTTCGTTGAAAATGCGGACGACGCCGCACACGAGATCGTCGAAGTCGAAGGCGGAGAAGCGCTTCAGTGCGGCTTCATACTTCGGGTAGACGAGCTTCGTGACCTCTTCATAGGGGTCTTCGGAGTCGGGAAGATCTTCGGGGCGCTGAAACGCATTCTTCGCGAGAGAGATACGCGAGCCGATGGCCGCAAGATCGAACCGCTTGTCGAGCTTGAGCTCGCGCATGATTTCGCGGAGGCACGCGACACTGTCGCCTTGATCGAAGATGGTGAATGCGCCGCCCACGGCCTTGCGCTCGTGACCGAGCACCATCAGGCCGAACGAGTGGAACGTCGAGATCGTGAGATCCTTTGCGCGCGCTGGACCGCCCACGACCTTCTCGACGCGCTCGCGCATTTCTTCGGCGGCCTTGTTCGTGAACGTGAGCGCCAAAATCGCGCGCGCTGGGACACCGCGTTCGAGAAGACGTCCGATACGCTGAGTGATGACCCGCGTCTTTCCCGAGCCGGCACCTGCCAGCACGAGCATCGGGCCGTCTTGGTGCTCGACGGCTTCGCGTTGCGCGGTGTTCAGTGCCATTGGGGGCCCGCAAGAAACACGAGTCCAAGCGGGCCCGCAAGGGAGAAGCGTGTGCGGCTCACGAACGAAGTTTTCCACAGCTCTCCCACAGGGCGCCGTGGAAACTTCACTGGCGGTGTTCGAGGTGCGGCTGTCGTGTCCGCGTCGCCGCGGGTTCCATTCACGCTCGAATTGGGGCAGTGCAGGCGGAAAGGGGGAGCGAAGGGCTTTGAAACGAGGGTAGACTCCGCGCCCTATGCGCTCGCGAGGACTCCTTTTTTCCACAGCCCTTCTTGTTCCAGCCCTTTTTTCGTGCGGAGGCGATCCTGAGCCCGTCGTGCCCAAAACGGAGGCCAGTGCGGCGCCCAGAAAGGTCGTCACGCCAGGGTTCGACGTTTCGGAAGTTCCTGCTCCTGCGAATTTGATTCTCACGGGCGAGGCGAAGTCGCCGAAGCAATCGGCGGACGAGATCCTTTCGTGGTTCGGCGTTCCTCCGATGAACATTTCGCAAATCGGACGTGAGCTGACCCACGAAGACATCGGCGAAGCGCTCGATCTCAACAAGCCCGTCTATGCCGCACTCACGTTCAAGTCTTCCGCAATGGGAAACGCGGACATCGAAGGCGCAGTGACGATTGGTCTCAAGCCCTCCACTGAAGCGAAAGCAGAAATTCAAAAACGCTTTCGCTTGATCGACAAGGGCAACGGCATCTCGATCTTGGAGTCGAAGCGCCATGCCGACAAAGCCGCACCGGTTGGCGCGCGCGACGAAGGAGACGAGGAAGAAGAGGAGTACCGCCCCAAGGATCGCTGTGGGCTATTTCCCGCCTACGAACGCGAAGCGCTGGGCGGAATTCGCCTCGTGTGCGCCGAGTCCGAAAAAGCGCTCATGAATCTCGGCCCGTACTTGACGCGCACCGCGACGCGAACGGCGCCCAAGCACGACATGCGGTTCGAGCTTCGCGTGCAACCTCTCCATGATTCGATCGAGCAAGCGCGTTCGATGCTTCCGATGTTGCTCGGCTTCATCTCACTCAAGAAGACGACTCCGCTCGGTGCGAGCACGCGTTGGCTGCAGTCGCTCACGGCTCTCGCCGACGACGCAATCACGAGCGTCGAAGACATCGACACGCTCGAGCTTCGTGCCGATACCGGCAAAGAAGGCGGCACGCTCGAAGCCGAAGCGCGCTTGAAGACGATGGAAGGGACTTCCACGAAGTTGCTCCTCAGCCGCGCCGATATCTCCACGCCCGCACCGACCGCATTCTTCCGTCTCCCGGTCGATGCCTCGAGTGCCTGGTACTCGATCGGCTTCGACGAGAAGCTACTCGCGCCGGCGAAGGCCGAGGTGCGAGCGAGCATTCTCGATCTCTTTCAAACGCGAAAGCTCACCGCAGCCGATGCGAATGGCGCGGCCGATACGGTCGATACGTTCTTCCATCTCTTCTCGGTTCCGCATGTCGCAGCCTCGGGCGTCGACCTCGAGGGTCTGCGTGCGGCGCTCGCGAAGCTGAAGAAGTCGCCCAAGGACTATCAAAAGGTCAGCGCGGCGACGACGGCGGCCGGTTGGCAAGTCTCACGTCTCGAAGAGCCGTTCGCATCGGCTTCGTCTTCGTGGCAGCGCTGGTCGAGCTTGCTCAAGAAGCCCGGCGTCGCGAAGCTCGTGACCGACACGTTCGAAAAATACGGGACGTTCGACGCGGGCACGATTTCGCCGGCCTCGAAAGATCTTCCCAAAGGCTCGCTTCGATGGACGGGCGGCTTCAGCATTTTCGAAGACGGCAACAAGGCGAAAGCGCAGAAGACCAAAGTGGTCACGTTCATCGTTCCCGATGGCGACGGTACGATGACGGCGAACGGCACCGATGAAACGCTGGTGAAGAAGAAGCTTCTCGAAGCGCTCGCGGGAACGGGGTCGGGATCGGGACAAGGTCTAGATTCGCGTGAAGGACTCGAGGAGCTCCGTGGCGCGCGCTCGGGAGCTGCGGGGTTCATCTCGTTGCGCTCGGTCACGTCGCTCGCGGGTCCCTTCTGGAAGATTCTCGGTGGCGGAGATCCGAGCCTGCTCGCGGATCTCGATGGTAAGACGCCGTTCCCGTGGTTCTTTCAAAAAGACGTTTCGGGTCCTGGCGGCAAGGTCACCTTCCGCGTGCGTCTCCCGAAGAAAGCTGCGCCGGAGATCTTGCGCGCGGTGATGTCGGTATCGCAAGAATCGGAAGCCGCTACGCCTGCGCCGAGCATCAAGACCGCCCCAGTGAAGCCCGCACCGGCGAACCCCGGCAAGCCCGCACCCGTGCGCCCGGTTCCTTCGACCGGTGGGACGCGCCCGACGACTCCGTGATCTGACTCGCTCGGTCCAATTGGGGCGCACCCGGCTGGACCCAGAGCATGCATTGGCCGTGGGGCCGGACGCGCGAACGGGTGGACCTCCCCCGATTTGGTTGACACCGAAAGGAGTCGATCATGGAAAGAAGAACGATCAACCGCGTACCCCGTCGGTACACCCCCGAGTTTAAAGCGCGGACCTTAGAGCTGCTCGAACGAGAGGGCGTCTCGCTCTCTCAAATCAGCCGTGACTTGGACGTGCCGCTGGTTACGCTTCAGTGGTGGAAGCGAGCGAATCGAAAGGAGGCGCCGATGGCGAAGAAAGAGACGGCTGAGGATTTGCGCAGGGAGTTGGCGGCCGCGCGGGCCGAGATTCAACGCCTGGCGAAGGTCAACCAAGTCTTGGAAGAGGAGCGCGAGATCCTAAAAAAAGCCGCGGCCTTCTTCGCGAAGGAAAGCGAATGAGATTCGCGTTTGTCGAGAAGGAGGCCGAAAACTTCAAGGTCGAGACGATGTGTCGGGTGCTCGGAGTGACGCCTCAGGGCTACTACGCGTACCGGAAAAGGCCGACGAGCAAGCGCGATGAGA
>JAHFDV010000220.1 GCA_023248815.1 Myxococcales bacterium | reverse complement strand
CGTGTTCGGCTCCCAATTGACGGGCAACGCGCGACCCGAAAGCGATCTCGATGTGGGCGTGCGTTACCGCGCGGGCGCATCGTTCGAGGAGCGCGAGGAGGCGCGACGAACCATCGTCGAAGAGCTCGACAAGGCGCTAGGCGCACTTGGCGAGCGTGCCGACATCGTCGACCTCGACGAGTGCAATAGTGCGGTCGCCTTTCGCGCCATCCGTGACGGCCTGTGCGTCTATGAGTCGGCTAAAGGGCAGCGGGTCGAAGCGGTCGCGCGCATCCAATCGCGCTACGCCGACGATGCGCCGCGGCGAGAGCTCTTCTTTCGCGCCGCCCAGAAAGCGTTCGCGCCACGGTCCGATGGTTGATCGAGAGATTCTGACGCGAAAGCTCCTCGTTCTCCGGGAGGCGCTTTCGGATCTCGAATCCGCCGCGGTGACGAGCGCCTCGCAGCTTGCCGAGAATCGAATGCTTCGGGCGGCTGTCGAGCGATGGATTCAGGTTGCGGTCGAAGCCTGCATCGACATCGCGTTCCACGTCGTTGCAGACGCGGGGTGGACTCCTGTCGACACGGGTCGCTCGGCCTTTCTGTCGTTGGCTTCGCACGGAATCCTCGAGCTAGAGCTCGCTCAGCGCTTGGGAAAAGCGGCGTCGATGCGAAACCTGCTCGTCCACGAGTACGCAGCCATCGAGCTCGATCAGCTCGCGCGGGTGGCAGGCAAAGACGTCGCTGACCTCGCGCAATTCGGCCAGATCGCGAGCGGATGGCTCCCGTCAGATCTCTAGCCTCAGAAGCTACGTCTGCGGAAAGCCGAAGGTCGTGCCTGTCGCAAACGCCGTGACGATCGCAGCTCCCAGCACGAAGAGTCCGATGCCGAGCGCTGCCGCGAGCCACGCCACGCGCTGCTGCGCCTTTCGCGTGATCGCGATTCCCCAGCTCATGGAAAAACCGACGAGGCCATTGGCGAAGTGAAAGACCACGGAGGCGATGCCAATCAGATAGAAGAACGCGATCCACGGAACGCCCCACATCGTCCACGAGAGATGGGCCGAGAGCACGTCATAGAAGCTCTCGTGCGCCATGCCGGCGATCGCTTTTTGGAGTCGAAATTCGTAGAGATGAACCGCGATGAAGACGAAGGCAATTACGCCCGTCACGCGCTGAAGCACGTACATCCAGTTTTTTGCGTAGCTGTACTGAAGCGCATTCGGCTTGCCACGAAAGGCGAGCAGGATTCCGTAAAGTGAATGAAAGAGGAGCGGCAAAAAGATGCCGGCGGTTTCGACCAAGGGCAGAAACGGAATCTTCTGGATCTGCGCAACCGCTTCGATGAACGAACGCTGCCCCTCGAGCGCGTGCGCGTTCGTGTAGAGGTGCTCGACGAGGAAAAAGCCGAGCGGCGCGACACCTGTCAACGAGTGAAGCCGACGAAGGACGTACCCACGGCGGGATGGCGAGCCAAGGATGGAGACCGGTTCGGTCACGGGAAAGAGCGTTAGGGGAAGCGCGTGGGCGGGTCAAGAAAGCTCTGTTTTGTTCGGGCCCGCAGCGACGTTCGAAGAGGTGCGCGATCCCTCGAAAAATCGACAGGCGGGCAATATGCGGCCGGCCGCCACTCGAGGAGCAGTAGGATTGAAGGCATGAGTGGGAGGAAAGCAGAGACGCTTCGGCGACCGCACGCTCGAAACAGCTCTCGGGCCCGGACGCCTCTCTTTCTCGTTGCCTCCAGTCTTCTGCTCGCAGCCTCTCCCGTTGGCTGCGGCTCGAAGACCAGCGCCGAGCAGCCGCGCGTCAGCTCCTCGACGACGAGTCGTGCGGCGCGGTCGATGCTTGCGCTGCGTGACAGCTTCAGTCTCGCGACGCTCCGCGCTCCAGAAAAGCGCGCAGCGATGAAGGAAGCGTTCGTCACTTTCGAGCGCGCGTATCCAGAGGATCCCCAGGTCCCCCTCGCACGCGTGTATCTTGCATTCATTGCGCTCGCCGACACGGATCTCGCGCACGCAAAAACGTATCTCGACCTTCTCGAGCCGCAGCCGCGGGGATGGGTGCGCGACTTCTCGTTGATCGCCTCCGCGCGCTATCTGCGACTTCAAGGCAACCCGACGCGAGCGCTCGAGCTCCTTCGCCCGCTCCGCGGAAAATTCGTGGATCGCCAGGCGCTCTCGCTTTTTCTCGAAGAAGTCGCGGTGAGCGCACTCGGTGCGGGGGACGAGCCCTTCGCCATCGAACGCATCAGCGAGTGGATCGCCTATGCCGCACCGGAGGAGCAGGACGACGTGCGCGCACGCGTCGACGGCCTTCTTTCATCGTTTCACGTCGACGCCCTCGAAGTCGCGCTCGGCAACATCCGCAAAGGAAAGTTTCAAACGTCGCAGGATCTCGCGCGCATGATCACGGAGCGGCTCGCCGTCATCTCCGTCGAGACGAACGACATTCGCCTTGCACGTTGGCTCGCGGAAGCCGAGGTGCGCTCTGAGACCTCCGAGATCAACGCGCGCCTTCACGAGCTCGCTTCGCGCGAACAAGAAACGGTGCGCGGTCGCACGATCGGCCTGCTTCTCTCGACAGGACAAGTCGAGATCCGCGACATGGCGGCCGAAGCAGCGCGCGGCGTCGCTTGGGCACTCGGCCTTCCGCGAAATCGTCTCGCTGCCGAGCAAGAGCTCCGTCTCGTAACCCGCGATGATGGAGGAAAAATCGAGTCGACCGAAGCGGGTCTCGACGAGCTCGCCGGCATCGGCGCGTCGGTCATCATCGCCGCGTTCGACGAACCGACGGCCGATCGCGCGATCGCGTGGGCCGAGAAGGCGCACGTCGCGGTCATCACGCTCGCGCTGCCAAAGAAGATTCCAGCGAAGCTCGAGTACGGATTCATCGCTGGGGAAGGGATCGAGCCATCGATCGGCCTTCTCGTCGATGCGCTAGCGAAAGACGGCCGCACGAAGATCGCACCCATAACGGATCGCGCGCACATTCAAGCCGTCGGCCAGGCAATGACGTCGCGCACCGACGTCACCTTCTTTCAGCCCACGGCCTGTGAAGCGCGCGAAGACGGGCAAGGGTTGCCGCGCGAGGAATGGGAGAAGAAGGGCTTTCGCACGTGGCTTCTCGCTGGCGCTGATCGCTGCGCGCGCGACATGTTGCGAACACTCGGGACGAACAGCACGCATGCCTTTGGGCTCGCGCTCGACGCGATCGGTCCCGTCACGACGGCAAAGGGAGTTCGAACATTTGCAGTCGGGGCCGGCTCTCTCCCTGTCGTCGGAACGCCGCCCGCAGACATCGCCGAGTTCTCGAAGTCTTTCGGCAGCACACCTGACTGGACGACAGCTCTCGGCCGCGACGCTGCACTGCTTGCTTCGCGCGCGATTGCCGCGCTCCCTACCGACGAGTCGAACGTAGCCAACGTCGTCATCGCGCGACGCTTGAAGATGCGCGACGCGCTCGTTTCCGCGCGCTCGCGTCTTTGGACTTCGGACGAGAGCGGATTTACGGCCGATCATCGCATCAAGCGCACGCTCCACGTCGTTTCGTTGAGCGACGATCCCGCGAAAAAACGCCGCTAAACCGCGGCCTCAGGCGACACGCACCGCCCCGCTCCCTCAAGGTAAGAGAGGAGCCGCCGTTCTCTTGGAACGATGCGTAACGAAGAAGTAGGCCTCGAGCAAAAGGGTTTCCTCGAGCTCGAACGCAACGAAGAAGGTGAAGTCATCAGCGTTCGCTCTTGGAACGCCCAAACTGCCTCGCGCGCGCAAGAGTCCGTGATGCGCGCCATCGAAAAGGCGCCGACGAAGGTCGCCGATTCAGGCACGTTCGCCACGGCGAGCCCTCGTTCGATTCCGAAACTCGACCGCTTCGTCGAAGAGCTCGAAGACGACGGCATGTTCGCGACGGCCTCGCGCCAGCGCCCAGTTTCCTTTCCTCCCATTGGGCATCCCAACCGCTCGAAGGCGATCATCGCGACGGTCTTCGGAATCGGATTGGCGGCTGGAGCGCTCATCTTCCGAACGCACGGCGAATCCAACTCGTCGATCGTCGCCGCGGCTCACGGTATCGATGCGCCACAAGCAAAGACGGCCGTGCGTATCAGCCTCCGCGCCGACCCGCCCTCTGCCCATTTTCAAATCGACGATGGCCCCGTGCTCCCGAATCCCTTCACGGGCACGCTGCCGCGCGACGCCGAAGCGCATCGTCTCACGACGTTTGCAGAAGGCTACGAGACCTCCAAGGAGCCCCTCTCGTTCGATGCGGATGGCAACGTCGTGCTGGCACTGAAGAAGACACCGGAACCCACTAGACCGAATCGCTAGTCGCTGGTCGCACGTGGAGCCGCGTCTCGCGTCCGCTAGTTCACGCGGCACGCATCCGCATCGGTCCTCTTCAACGTGGTCAGCTCGGAGGTGACGCCGCCGTATTGCAGATCATGCGTCGTGCGCAGCTCGAGGCCGCCATCGGTCAACGTTCCGTAAGAGCGAGCGGCGTCCACCGGGAACGTAGGCGCGTCGGGTGAGCCATCGTCGTCACCGTATGAAGCGATGGTTTCGAATGAAACCGTCTTCCCGTCTTTCGTCAGCTCTCCGACGAAAGCGGCGCCGATGAAATATCCGCAACCGCCACAGCCTCCCGGGTTCTCTCCGACACGCTTCCCTCCCCCCGACTGCAACCAGTAGACCGTGGAGTTGCAATCGTCCCCGTCCGGGGACGCAGCCGCAGTGTGGCTCGTGTCCTCACAGATCGTCAGCGACACCGTCCCATCGTCGCTCTCCCACGTGCCCGAAAGCCGATCGATCGCGCCGCGTTCGCTCGCGTTGGAGTACGTCGGCGCCTCGTCATCGCAAGCGAAGAGAGCAAGAAGAACGAACGAGAAGGAAACAGAACGAAGCTTCATGCCCTCCGCTAGAGCACGCCCCGTGCCGCACGAAGCGATGCTCTTCCGAGCTCAATTTCGCGTCCCCGTCTTCGACCGTGCTCACGACGTCACGCCCATCGCGACATCCATGCCCTAGGCCTTTAAACCGCGCACTCTTAATTAATAGCCTATTTTAATAGCGCCAAACGCTACTTCGCATCCCGTCTCCGCGAGCGCAAAGCGAAAGCTCTCTCCTTCTGCTCCCTCCCTCTCTCTCCACAAAACGCATGAGGCGCGTCGACGTGAGTCGAGAGCAAGCGAGCGCGAGGCTAGCGAACGAAGCTGTACTCTCGTACAGCGCAGTGAGCTAACGCAGCGCCCGCGCCGCTATCGGCTCACGCCGATGCGCCTCATCATATCCAGGCGTTGTTTAGGAGCTCACCTACACCACCCGCTCCGGGCACGATGTATTGATGATTGTCGAGGCCGCGCTCGCGCTCCCAATGCGTTCCCGGAATGGTCGCGAGAACGTCCTTCGGTGAGAGTCCGCGATCGATGCGCCACGCGTAGATGATCGTGTCCGGGTGCGAAGTGAGCACGTTCTTCAAGTACTCGGGCGTCACGATGAGATGCATCGCGATGCAGCGGCCCGGCGTGCCTTCGAGCTGCGTCTTGTAGTGCGTCATCGCGCTCACGAGTGACGAGCCCGTGGCTCCCATCGGATCGGGAAAGAGAACGATTCGCCCTTCGACATCGCGACCGATCTTTGCGTCGTGCCACGTTGCGCCCGTCACCTGACCGGCTTCGTTCGTCTGCCGTGACATGAAGAGATGATCTTGGCGCACCGCCGATGGATCGAGCTCGGCATTCAAGAGGTCGTAGACGACCTGCGATGGCATCGTGCCGGCGCGCGCGATTCCGACGGTCACGGCTTTCGTCGCGTCGTCGATCGCGATTCCGCGATACACCGCTTCGGGAGACGAGCTCACCATTCGCGTCGGCACATCGATGCGCTTCTTGGGGAACTCGGCCGCGAGAACGATCTCGCTCAAGCGCTCATAGAGAACGCGAACGAGACGACCGACGGCGGGCTGCACCGTCTCGCGCGCACAGAGTCTTGCGAGCTGGGTCCACGCGAGCGGGTCATCGAGCAGGTGGACGTTGGGACCGTATTTGTGCTCGATTTCGAGCGGAACGAAGCGGCTTTTTCCGTACGCGATGTCCACCATGGAGGCGGTCGTACAGCCTTCTCGTCGGAAGGTCTAGAGCGCGCAGTTTCTCGGAAAGACGTGAAGGTCGAGAGATCGCTTACGGCGGCGACGTCAGGTCCAGTGGCCGGCTCTCAACGCTGCGGTATCGATCACCTTCACCTTGGGAACGAGCGCCTCGCGGAACGACTCTTCGTCCTCGTCGTCCATGATGTTTTCGCTGAAGCCCGTCGCGACTTCCATTGCGGTTCCGATGATGCGGAGAAATTGCGCGAAGGAGGACGCCGCGAGCGTGGGGGACCACTTGTCTTGCCCGCTCATGGCCGTCATCACGGGGCAGTCGCCTTCGGGATCGGGCTTCGATACGTCGAGAAAGTAGGGATCACCGAGGAGCGCGCTTTCGGCGACGACGATCCACGTGGGCTTCCAGTTCTGCATTTGCGCCTGCGTCGATTCGATCTCTTCGGCGGGAATCAAACGAATGCGCTCGACGGGAGTCGCGCTCTCGAACTGGGTCGGGTTCGCCTCCAATAGGAAATTGCGATACCGCGAGGGCACTCGAAATTTCTTTTTCAGATCATCGACGAGCTCTGGGCGAGCCTTGCCGAACGTGAGCGCGAGCTTCCGCTGCGAGAAAACAGTCTTCAGCCCATCGACGGCTTCTGCAAGATCACTGTCCACGGCAATACTCCTTCGCTACGGAAATGCGACGTTAGTCCACTTTGCCGAGCGCGTCTTCCTCGCTTTCGACCCTGGCAATAAAGCGCACGGTATCGGCCGGTTACGTCGATCTGGCGACGCCAGTCCGAGATCAGGTGGGCGTTTGGTCCTCGAGGCGCACGATGATTCCTCGCGAGAGGCGTTCGAACCGCCACGCGAGCAGGCCCGCGACGCAAACGAGGCCCATCGTGAGGCCCCACCAGATCCCGGGCGCTCCCTGCTTGAAGACGATCCCGAGGACGAATGCCATCGGGAATCCCACGGCCCAATGCGCGCCGACGTTCGCGAGGAAGGGATAGCGGAAGTCGCCTGCCCCCCGAAGCGCACCGGCCGACACGACTTGGATGCCGTCGAAGAACTGGAAGATCGCGGCCAGGCGAACGAGTGAAATCGCGACCTTCGAAACTTCGGGATCATCGGTGAAGAAAGAGACGAGGACATCTGGGAAAAAGACGAAGATCGATGTTCCGAGAAGCATGAAGACCCCGCCGGCGACAATCCCGATGAGGCCTTCTTTGCGGGGAGAGCGACCTTCGCCGACCGCGCGACCCACGAGCACGGACGTTGCGCCGGCGAGGCCGAGGCCTCCCATGAACGTGAAGCTCGCGAGACCGAGCGCCACTTGATGCGCAGCAAGGACGGACGGTCCGAGGCGTGCGCAGAGAAATCCGGCGACGGAGAAGACGCCGATCTCTGCGAGCACTTGTGCGCCGAGCGGTAACGCGAGCTTCACGATCGCGAGCGGCGCCGGAGCGAGATTCGGGCCAAGCGCACGCTCTCTCCGCGTGAAGAATTCGAGCGCGAAGAACATGAGCAGCGTGGAGATCGATCCCGCGATGCCGGCTCCGAGTGAGCCCAGCGCGGGGAGACCGAGCTTCACTTCGTGGCCGACGACCGAGGCGAGCGGCGCGAGCGCAGCGTCGCCACGCACGAGAACTAGACACGCAAAATAGTTGAAGACGTTCGCGAGAAGCACCGCAACGAGCGCTGGGGTCGTCTTGCCGTGCGCTTGCAAGAACGTCTTGCTGACGCTGAATGCGACGAAGAAATAGGTCGTCAGGCAATTGCCCACGAGAAACCGCAACGCCGAACGGACGACGCGCGCATCGACGCCGAAGGACGGCATCACCGCGACGACGCCGTAGCTCACGAGGAACGTCGGGACCGCGATGAGCGATGCTGCCCGAAGCGTGTTCCGGAACGCACCCCACGCGCGGTCGGGCTCCTTGGAGCCGAGGGCTTGTGAAGCGAGCGGCTCGAGCACGATCGCGATGCCGATCCCGAACGCCGACAGCGCGAAGAGAACGGAGCGCGCAAGGGAGACACCCGCGAGATCGATCGGCGAAGATTTTCCGACAATCGCGGTATCGACGAGCGAAAGAGCCATCAAGGCGAACTGCGTGATCGCGATGGGAAATGCGAGACGACCGAGCTCGCGCAGCTCGCCAGGAGCTTTCATCGAACGCGCGCGCTCATGGGACGAGGAAGGCGCGACGGAGGCGGCCGCGCTCTTTCGTCGCGCTGTCGAGCGTCGTTTCGCCGGCTTCGTAATAGAGGAAGCCGAGCGGTGAGAAGAACGATCCCATGAGTGATTGGCTCATCGGTCCCGAGAGCCACCCGACCGGTGACGTCGCAGAAAGCGTGCTCCCATCGAAGGAAGCTCGAGAGAGGCGGACGCCGCTGGGAGTGGCGATGGAGAGGATCACGCCGGAGCGTGCCTGCGATTCATCGCGCGCAGCTTCGACGATGACACCCGTGTAGAGCTCGCTGCCGCCGAGACGTTCGATCTTCGGGGCGGTCGTCGGCGAGATACGCGCGAGCGTCACGGTGGGACGTTCTTCGCTCGATTTTCCGTCGATCCATGCGACGACGGCGCCATCGCGATAAGGGGCGACGCTGAGACGGCTCGCCGGGGCCGCCGTGCGCTCGATCGGAGCTTCTTTGGCTTCGCAACGTCCCGTCTTCTGCGAGATGAAGCAGCTGTACACGTCGTAGTCGGTGGCGCGTGGTGCGTTCTTTTCGGTCGCAGCCCATGCTGCGATGATCGAGCGATGATCGGCCGAGGGGACGAGCGCGAATTCCAGCGCATCTTTGGTCGCGTCGCTGAAATGAACTTCAGGTCCCACCGCGCGCATGTCGTTGCCGATCTTGCGCGTCGTCACGTTGCCTTTGCCGTCGATGTAGCCCAGCCACCATCCGTCGCTCACGCGAACGAGCGAAACATTGCGTGAACCTTCGTCTCCACCGAGTCTCGATTCACTCTCGCGCTTTCCCGAAGCATCGATGCCCGAGAGATGAATGCCGTCGGATCCCACCCACGCGACGATTCCTCCGTGCCCACCCCCCGAAACCGCGACGCCACCCGTGGCGCGCGCACGAATCGTGACGAGCTGACGTCTTTCGTCCGTGCGACCACCGCGTGTGAGAAATACGCTCGCAGAGGCGTTCGACTCTCCCTCGAGGAGAGCGATCCAAGGCTCCGCCGTTTTCGCCGGTGGCTGAACGAGGTCTCCCGCGATCGCTTGGATCGACCGCGCGCGTGCAACGGTCTCCGTCGCGGCTTCGATCTTCGT
>JAHFDV010000618.1 GCA_023248815.1 Myxococcales bacterium | reverse complement strand
TGGCGCCTGCGGGCGGCGGCGCAGCCAGCATCACCGCGGGGCAAACCGCGAGCTTCACGGTGACGGTCGCGGCGGGCGGAAGCCACGCCCAGTTCGCCGTCTCCGCAGACATGAACGGCGCGTTTCCTACGGGAAGTCAGAGCTACGTATTCGCGCCCAACGGGTCGACGACGGTCGATCAAAACTTCGACGAGGTGACGAACAAGTTCAACGTCGCCGCAAAAAACCTCGGCCCCACGGGCACGCAAACCTTCACGTTCGACGTGAAGGCGCCCAACGTCAACGGCACGCTCACGCTCTGGGCCGTGGGCATGGCTTGCAATGATGCAGGCGGCAAGTCGGGCGATCCCATCGGAACGACGAAGCTCGCGATCACCGTGACCGGAGCAACCTCACAGCCGCAAGACGCGGGCACCAAGACCGACTCCGGAACCCCGACGACGAGCGACGGCGGAACGGTCACTCCCGGGTCGGACGCGGGTGGAACCACGCCCGCGCGTGACAGCGGAACGAGCACGAACCCTGGTGACGACGACGGCGACGACGACGGCGGTTCTCTGAATGACACGAGCGGCTGCAGCGCGACGTCCGGCGCCAGCGGAACCTTTGCCTGGTTCACGATGGCCGCATTGGCAACCGCGACATTCGCGCGGCGCCGCAGAAGAAGCTAACATCGGAGCCGTGGAAACGGCCGCAAAGCTCGATCGTCTTCGTGAGGTAATTCGCACGTACGAGTCCGTGCTCGTCTGTTACTCGGGCGGAATCGACAGCGCGCTCGTTCTCAAGGTCGCGCACGATGTGCTCGGGGAGCGAGCCATTGGCATGACCGCCGTCAGCCCGAGCCTCGCAGACGAAGAGCACGAGGGAGCCGTCAAGATAGCGAAGGAGATCGGCGCGCGTCATGAGCTCGTCCAATCCAACGAGATCGACGATCCGAAATATCAAGCAAACGGGAGCGATCGCTGCTTCCACTGCAAATCGGAGCTCTATCGGGTCGCCGATCGCAAAAAGGTCGATTGGAAAGTCGCCGTCGTCGCGAACGGCGCGAATCTCGATGATCTCGGAGACTACCGACCCGGATTGAAGGCGGCGAGTGACGCTGGCGCGAAGAGTCCGCTCATCGATGCAGGTTTTACGAAAGCCGACGTTCGAAGCGCAGCCGTGACTCTCGGATTGAGCATCTGGGACAAGCCGGCCGCAGCGTGCCTCTCGAGTCGCCTTCCGTACGGCACTTCGGTCACACGCGAACGGCTCGGGCAAATTGCTGCGCTCGAAGCCGCGCTTCACCGCTTGGGCCTACGACAAGTCCGCGTCCGCTGGCACGCGCTTCCGAGCACCGTTCAAGGCACGCTCGAATCGTCAATGGCGCGCATCGAGGTCTCGCGCGACGAGCTCGATCGCGCGTTCACCCAGCGAGACGCGATCGTTACCGCGGGCAAGGCGGCGGGCTTCGCATTCGTAACACTGGATCTCCAAGGTTATCGCACGGGAAGCCACAACGAGCTTCTCGCCCCGCGCGCACTCCCGATCATTCGCTGACGAGCGACGGAGGCGGCTCCGCTTTACTTGGCACGCGCGAGAACGTTGCGCGCTTTTTCGAGGACGAAGTCGATGTCGGCTTCGGTCACCCAGTCACCAAGAGAGAAGCGAACCGCGGAGATGGAGCGCGCTTTACCCCCAATCGCGGTGATTACCGGGGACGGATCCGCAGTGCCGGCACTGCAGGCGCTTCCGCTCGAGACGCTGATGCCTTCGAGATCGAGCGCCGCGACGAGCTCAGGACCGTTCTCGCTTCCGAACGAGATGTTCGTGACGTGCGCGACGCGCTGCTTGGCATCCTTGCCATTCACCACCGCCCCTGGAAACGCATCGAGAAGGCCTTGTTCGAGGCGATCACGGAGGGCGCCGAGTCGCTGCGCGTCCGCGAGGCGCAAGGCTGCACGTTTGCAAGCGGCGGCGAGCCCGGCCGCGAGCGCCGCATCGAGCGTTCCCGGTCGCACGCCGCGTTCCTGCGACCCGCCGAAGAGAACGGATGTGAGCGTCGTGCAGGGTGTCTTCGAAAGGACGCCGATCCCCTTGGGACCGCGGACTTTGTGCGCCGCAAGGCTCATGGTCGTGGCTTGCGTCGTGTCGAATTCGATGCGCCCCCAAGCTTGAATGGCGTCGACGTGAATCTCCGCTCCGAGCTCGCCGGCGAGCTTGCCGATGGCGCCCAAAGGTTGCACGACACCCGTCTCCGAATTGACGGCTTGGAGCGCGATGCATGCGTCAGGAGTGGCGCGGAGAAGTGAGAGTAGATGTTCTTCGTCCACTTCTCCCGTCGGAAGAATGTCCGCAAACTGCACGGTTCTGCCTTCAGCGAGAAAAGACTCGGCCACCTTGACGATCGAGGGGTGCTCGAGTCGTGAGGTGATGAGCGCTCTTCCCGGACGCATCAGCGACCGCAGCGCGATGTTGTTGGCCTCGGTACCGCCGCTCGTGAAGAGGATGTCGCGCGGGTCGACGTGCATCAGCGCGGCAACGGCTTCGCGCGCGTCTTCCACGCGTGCGCGGGCCTTGCGTCCGTCGCCGTGGATGCTCGAGGGGTTTCCCCAGGCAAATTCGAGCGCATCTGCCATCGCGAGGCGCGCCTCTTCGCAGGGGGGCGAGATCGCATTGGCGTCGAGGTAGACGCGTCGCATCGGTGTTCTCTCCTGCCCTGAACGTTTGCTTCGACTCAACGTGAGTCGATGACGACCGTCGGCGCGCGCTTCGCAACGGACAACGCAAAGGCGGCTCCACTGAATTGCGCGCCGGCGATCGTTGCCCCACGCTCGACGCGCACGTCGCCGCCGTGTCCACGAGCGATTCGGCGAACGATCGCAAGCCCGACGCCCGTCCCGCCCTGCGCGCGCGTCGGTGAGCCATCGACCTGAAAAAACGGGTCGAAGATGCGGTCGGCTTTTTCGAAGGCGATCCCGGGACCGTTGTCCGCGATGACGACTTCGAAAGAGGTCGGCGATTCCCACGCGCCGACGCCGAGTGTGCTGCGCTCCGGTGAGAACTTCGAAGCGTTGTCGAGGATCTGAACGATGGCTCGCTGAATGCGATCGGGATCGCCAAAGCCCTGCATTTTCCCTTCGGGAATCTCGAGCGCGAGCGGCTGCTGCTTGTCCACGAATGCGTAGTTCTGGGTGGCGAGTGCACGCTGCACGCAATCCAAGAAGTCGTAGTTGCGGAGCGCGAACTTCATGCGACCCGTCTCGAGACCGGT
>JAHFDV010000617.1 GCA_023248815.1 Myxococcales bacterium | reverse complement strand
GCTCCCTTGCGCCTCGTGGCACTGAAGCTTTCGCGCGATGGATTCAGTGCGAGCTCGCCGCCGCACGTCGCGCGTGTCGAACATTACATCGCACCGATTCGTTGCGTTTGTACGGGACGCGCTTCGCTCGTTCGTGCATTCGAGCCTTGAAGTCGAGGTCGATCCGCGATCGACAGATGACGTAGTGCGATCGCGCGCACGCACTAGTGCGTACGCACCTTCGCGTCAAGAGCTCCTGGAAGTTTGGTCAGCTTCGGGTATGTTCCCACACCATGGAGCAGCCACGTACCGACCGAGAACTCGTCGCGGCCATGAAGCCATACACGCAGGAAAATCCCGCGCGTAGTTGGTGGGAGCTCCTCTCGACGTCGGTACTCCTCGCGGGCCTCGCGTTCGTTGCCTTTCGCAGCGCCTCGACGCCACTTGCGTGGGCAGGCCGTGTCACCGCTTCGTTCTTCGCCGGCCTCATGCTGGTCCGCCTCTTCATTCACTTTCACGACTTTCAGCACCGCGCGATTCTCCGCCGTTCGAAAGTTGCTCGCGCGTACTTCTGGTGGGTCGGCATTCTCCTCATGACGCCCGAGCGCGTTTGGTGCGACACGCACAACTACCATCACGCAAATACGGCGAAGATCATCGGTTCGCACGTCGGCTCGTTCATGATGGTGACGACGCAGATGTGGGAGAAAATGACGCCGAAAGAGCGCTTTCTCTACAAGGCGATCCGTCATCCGCTTACGATGCTCTTCGGTTACTTCACGATCTTCGGGCTCGGCATGTGCGTGTCTCCGATGCGCCGCGACCCCAAGAAAAACTGGTCGGCGGGATTCGCGCTTTTCTGCCACGTCGCCGTCACTGCGCTCTTGCTCATGAAGTTCGGCTTCGCGACCTACTTCTTCGGCTACTTCATGCCGCTCTCGATCGCGATGGCGGTCGGCTCCTATCTCTTCTATGCGCAGCACAACTTCCCCGAGATCTTCGTGCAGCCGCGCGACAAGTGGAACTTCTCACGCGCAGCCCTCGAGTCGTCGAGCTTCATGAAAATGGGGCCAATCATGAACTACCTCACGGGCAACATCGGATTTCACCACGTGCACCACTTGAATTCTTCGATCCCGTTCTATCGCTTGCCCCAAGTGATGAGCGAAGTGCCCGAGCTCCAGAGTCCTCCCACGACGTCGCTCTCCGCAAGCGACCTCAAGAAGTGTTTCGCGTTGAAGCTTTGGGATGCCGAGAACGGCCGCATGGTCGGGTACCCCAACGGCTAAACAACCCGATCCGTCTCGGCGCGAATTCGGTTTGTGAGCAAACCCGTGGCGCAAGCCACAAAACAACATAGGTTGGTCGCGCACACGACGCCGATCGCCGCCGTGAAACGTTCGCGGCCTTCGCCCGTCGAGGCCGCGAATGTTTCGCGTGGCGACGGCTCGCGCGAAACAAAAAGCGTCGCATCCCGAAGCTTTCACTTCGAGATGAGACGGTTCAGCGTCGCCCGTAAGCCGAGTTCTGTTCCTTCGCGTCGTCGTCTTCGCGAAGGTCCGCGATCATTCCTCTAGGACGCCCGTTACCGGGACATCTCAAGCAGCCTACCCGCAGGCTCGAGTGAGCCACCCTCTCCGGGATTTTTAGGTCCCGTACACCTGCCTATTTGGCCTTGCTCCGAATGGGGTTTGCCATGCCGTTCTCGTTACCGAGAACGCGGTGAGCTCTTACCTCGCCTTTTCACCCTTACCGCGCTCACCTTTTCAGGCAGCTACGGCGGTTTGTTTTCTGTGGCACTTTCCTCGGCATCTCTGCCACCGGGCGTTACCCGGCATTCTGCTCGATGGAGCTCGGACTTTCCTCCCGCTTCGTCCGAAGACGAAGCCAGCGATTGCGATGGTCAACGTGAACGGGCCGAGGATAGCCGCGTTCGAAAAAGACGCAATGCGCGCAGCCGCTCACTTTCGAGCGCGCGTTCGGTCGACTTCGCGAAGAGAACTTCTGCGAGCGCCAAGGTGAGAAGAGGGACGAAGACGAGTGCGTAGCGACCCGCGCCGAAAAACGCGGCGTGAATGAAAGCCGTCGCGAGAATCGTCCCGCCTGCGAACTTCGAAAGCGATCCTTTCTCGAAGAGGAGCGAGGCCGCGATGATCACATGCGCGACCCAGCCGGCGTGCTGGAAGGAAAATGCGAGCGCTACGAAAGCGAAGACGCCCACGAAGAGCCTCCGCCGAAGCATGAGACCGATTGCGAGGACGACGAGAACTAGCCTAGAAAATACGGTTTCTACGGTGGCGAGCCGAACCTTCGCTGTTTCATCGAAAGCCGCTCCATTCGAGGCGTGGAGATACCAGGGCGCGCCGCCGTAGTAGTCGAGCGTCACGGAGAGCTTTCTCGGGATCTTCGCGAACCACCGACTCGGATCACTTTGAACCGCTCGTGCTCCCGCAGCTTTGAAGCAAGCGTCCTTCTTCGCCTCGTCCCATACTTCGCGACATTCTTCGGGGACGACGAGCTCTTCCCAAGCGCCGCTTTCCGTTTGTGCGCCGATGAGAAGGTTCCATCCGCCGTTGACGCTGACGAGCGCGCATTCCTTCATCGCCGAGCAATTGCGTGCGGTCCACGGCAGACACGTGGCCACTGTGACGATCGTTGCGACGAGCGCGTTCCGCATTCGCGTTCGCAGCGCAGCAGTGCCAGCGCCCAATGAAACGAAGCCGAGCAGAGGCGCGAGAAGCAGCACCTGCGGACGCACGAGCGTGGCCGCGCCGAGCACGATTGAGCCTGCAATGAGCCGTCCAAAATTCGCACGTCCTGAAGGTTCCGCTGCGACGACGAATGCCCCGATGAGCAACGCTCCGACGATTCCCTCCGTCATGAGAGCCGCCGTGTAAGGGACGATTGCAGGATGGATCGCGAGGAGGATACCCCCAAGCAGCGCGGCAGAACGACCATGCGTCTTTGCGAGGTAGTGCGCTCCGACCACGGCCGACGCCGTTCCGAAGACCGCGCTCAGCATCATTGCGACGCCCGCATGAGCACCGAACACTCCGTACGCGACTGCAAGCAAGGCGGGATAGCCGACGGGAAAGTGCGCAACCGCAGTCACGGCCCCATCGGGCCAATCCCACGTGTAGCCGGCGCCCATCGCAATGCGCTTTGCGAGGTGGTCGTAGAACGTGCCGTCCGCGGTCGCGGGAAAGACGTCCTGTGCCCAGAGCACGACCGCAATGCGCACGATCGCGGCGACGGTACCGACGACGAGAAGCTCGCGA
>JAHFDV010000219.1 GCA_023248815.1 Myxococcales bacterium | reverse complement strand
ACGTAGATGAGGAAATCGCGTGCATCTTCCACGCCTTCTTTGTCGGCCCATGTCGTCGATGCCTTGCCCGTGCCTGCCGCGACGCCCTTCGTGTTCGTGCAACTGGCCGTCGCAGTGACGATCGAAACGGGAAGCGACGGCGTGACTTCCACTTGTACCTTGAGGGGAGTGTCGTCTTTGGACCCTTCGTCGACGTGGACGCGCACCCAGCCGAAGCCGGCAGCCGTGAGCGAGACCTCGTCCGTGCCGATGTCGCCGCGGACCGTTCCGATGACCGCGGAGGGGCAAGTCGCGCTCGCTTTCGAGCACGTCTGGGGTGGGTCGTCAGCGTCATCCTTCGAAGAATCGGGAGTGCCACCATCGGGAGGTGGAGCTCCGCCGCAGCGCGGTCCCTCGCTGGCGTCGGCGACATCGATTGTCGAGGTCGAAGGGACGTCCGTCGCCGAAGCGACGAGCTTGATGGGAATCGTGACCGAGGGGAGCTTGATCTGCTTTCCAAGCGTCGGAACGTCGACATCGAGATTCACCGCGGCATCGACGATGAGCGTTCCACTCGGCGTGAGATCGCCCGTCCATGCGGGCTTCTTGCCGGAGACGCTGACGCACGTTCCCAAGAACGTCATGTGGATCTCGCTCTTGTTGCTGATCGTCAACGCGAGTTTGCCCGGAAATGCGCCCAGCTTGATCTCGGGAAGCGCGGTCGTCGGGACGCTGACGACGAGCTCGGCACTTTTTCCGTCGATCAGAAACGGACTGAACGAGATCTCACCGACGAGCGGCGTCGAGATGTCTTTGAGCCCAGGGATGGAGTCGTCGTACGTCGGCGCGCCCGGGATGCCCGTATTGACCTTGAGCTTCCCCTCGAGACTGAATCCCGCATCGAGCTTCAACGTGCCGCTACCGACTCTGCCGACGAGCTTTCCGTCCGCGATGTCACCGCCACCTTGAATCAAGAGCGAGCCTTTCGCGTTCACGTCGAGGGAGATTTGCGCGGGCCCGGTCTTGGGCTGATAGCCGTTCGTTCCGAGCTTCGCAGCCGAGAACGGTTCGATCGTCGTCTTGAACTTCGCCGCGCCATCGGGCCCGTTTTTTGTCACCTCGTCATCGTCACCACCACACGCGATCAACACCGCGCAGAGACCCACCGCGACGAACCCCACCGTTTTCAAAGCACTCATGCGAATCCTACTAGCAACCCGTTCGATGCGAGACACGCTGCGAACGACGCTCTCGAGTGGGCAGTTCCTTAAACGCGGGGCGCACGATGGCGACAAGTAGCTACGAACTCACCGTTTAATGGGGTCACTTTCGGTCAGCGATTTTCCCCTTAAATCTCGATTTTCACGCCGAAGTGCTCGCCATCACTCGTCATCACCCGCCTTCGCGGCTACGAAGAGCCCGTGAGCGAGTTCGGTGCATTCCTGGACCGGCAGGCCGACATCGTGTTCACCCGATGGACGGAGCGTGTTCACGGCCGGGCTCCGAGAATCGAAGGATATCGACCCGTACTCTCGGATCACGTTCCCGCGCTGATCCGCGATCTCGGCGAGGCGCTTCGCCAAGGACGATCCTCCGGTCCGACGGCCGAGACGCTGGCGCAGGGTCGCGAGGGTCGCTCATCCGAAACGGACTCGGACATCGACGGCATCGTGCAAGAGTACAACGAGCTTCTCGGCGTCGTGCTCGACCTCGCCGAGTCGGAGAAGGTCACGCTTTCGATCCCCGAGGTGCGGATGGTCACCTCGTTCGTCGCGCAGGCCGTCGCGCACGGCGTCGCCAGCTATCGTGCGACCGAACGCATCGCGCACCGATTGGCCGGCGTCCAAGGCGCGCAACTTCGCGCGCTCATCGACACTGCGCCGATCGGAATCGCGACGTGGACTGGCCCGGATTACGTCTTTACCTCGGCGAACGAGCTCTATCTTCGCGCGCTTGGCCGAGGGCCGGAAGTGCTCGGCAAGCCGCTCGTGGAGGCTTTCCCGGAGCTCCCGAACGATCACCCGATTCTCGCAGTGCTCGAGAAGGTTTTTCGCACCGGCGAGCCCTTCGTCGATCCCGAGTACCACATCACGCTGACCGTCGACGAGCGCCCCCGAGAGAAGGTCTACGTCTTCAACGTCACCGCGATTCGCGATGCCGAGGGAAACATCTACGGGCTCATGGGCTGTATCGCGGACGTGACCGATACCGTGCGCTTTCGACAGCTCGTCGAAGTCGAGCGAGATCTCGCGACGGCCGTTGCGGAGGTCGAAGCGCAAACGCGTCTCGCTTCCGATGCGTCTCGCGCACGTACCGAGTTTTTGCTCGCGGTGGCCGCGGCGCTCAACGCCAGCTTGGACCTCGACGTCGTGTTGCAACGGCTCGTCGACCTCATTGCACCTGCGCGTGCCGCGTTCGCGACAGTCTGGAGTGCGGCGCCCGGATATGCACCGCGGCGTCGGGCACATGCCCCTTTTCGCGAGGTCCTCGCTCGAACCGATGCGTCTCCCACCCAGAAGGATCCCGCGGCCCTTCCCATCGAGCACGTCATGGCAAGTGGAGAGACACTTCGCATCCCCGACTTCGAGGCTTGGATGTCTCGAGTCGGTGCCTCCGAGGTGGGTCGATCGCTGGCGTCGCTGGGCTTTCGTTCGGTGATCTACGTTCCGATTCTTCGCGGCGACGTCGTAGTCGCCGTCATGCCGATCGCCTTCACGGAGGGAACGACCTACTCCGAAGAAGACGTCGCGATCTACGAATCCGTCGCGCGTCTCGCAGGGCTCGCCTTCGAGAATGCGCGTCTCTACGGAGAGATGATCCGCCTTCGCGAATCCGCCGAGGCTGCAACGAAAGCAAAAGACCGCTTCCTTGCGCGCGTTTCACACGATCTCCGAAACCCGCTCAACTCGATCTTGGGATGGGCTTCACTTCTCCGCGACACGAAGCGAGACGAAGGAAAGCTCATGCGCGGGATCGACGTCATCGAGCGCAATGCGAAGTCCCAGGTTCAGCTCATCGAAGACTTGCTGGACGTCTCTCGGATTGCCTCGGGGAAGCTCGCGCTCGAAATCACCGTGGAAGACGCACGCGCGGCAATCGAAACATCTCTCGACGCCGCACGACTTGCCGCCGCTGCAAAGAAGGTGAGACTCGTAGTGAGCGTCGCCGACGACATCGGCACGATCGCCGTCGACCCCGATCGCTTTCGCCAGATCCTCTGGAACCTCGTATCGAACGCAGTGAAGTTCACTCCCACCGGTGGCACGGTTCGCGTGATCGCCGAGCGACGCGCGTCGACCCTTCGCCTCGAAGTGAGCGACGACGGACTCGGAATCTCGACGGAGTTCTTACCGCGCGTATTCGGCTCTTTCGAGCAAGCAGAAGCGGGATCGCAACGATCCGGCGGGCTCGGCTTGGGACTCGCGATCGTTCGCGATCTCGTCGAGCTCCACGGTGGCACGATCCAAGTCGCGAGCGAAGGGGTCGGCAAAGGGTCACGCTTCACAGTCGAGCTTCCGATTCGCGCCGCCGTCCCGACGCCTCCCCCGCCGATTTCATCCAGCGCGCTCCGCGTTCTCGAAAAGATCCGCGTCCTGGTGGTCGACGACGAGGAGGACGCGCGTGAAGTCGTCACGATCATGCTCGAACACGCCGGTGCAACGGTGACGACTGCAGCCTCTGCCGACGAGGGCCTCGCAAAATGGCTCGGCTCGAATCACGACGTCATCGTCAGTGACATCGCGATGCCCGGCAAAGACGGGAAGAGCTTCATCCACGAAGTGCGAGCGCTCTCGGCCGCGAATGGAAGACGGGTCCACGCGGTCGCTCTCACGGCGCTCGTCGGAGCGAAGGACCGCCTGGAAGTTCTGCAGGGGGGCTTCGACGCTCACATCGGGAAGCCCGTGGAGCCGAGCGATCTGGTCGACTTGATTTCTAGCCTGATTCACCGCTAGTGGCCTCGCGAGACTCGCGATAGGGTCATCCCTTCCCGCAGCGAAGCTCGATCACGATGACGAATTCCAGGAATCACGGCGACGAGAAGCCGCAGCAAGAGCGAGGCGCCGTTCCTGCGCGCCTTCCGAGCAACGAAGCCGAGCGCCTCGGCGCCCTTCGCTCGTATCGTGTGCTCGATACGCTTGCCGAAGACGCCTACGACGATCTCGTCTTTCTCGCTTCGACGATCTGCCGCACGCCGATCGCGCTCATCAGCTTGGTGGACGAACATCGCCAATACTTCAAGGCCAAGGTCGGCGTCGTCGTCAGCGAGACGCCACGCGATCTCGCGTTTTGTGCGCACACGATTCTCGAAGCCAAGACGCTCATCGTGAAAGATGCGCTCGAAGACGAGCGCTTCGCCCACAATCCGCTCGTCACGCAGGAACCCAAGATTCGCTTCTACGCGGGGGTTCCTCTGCAAACGCCGGATGGTTTCTCACTCGGCACGCTCTGCGCGATCGACAACCAACCGCGGGAACTGACACCGGATCAGGAGAAGGCGCTCTCGGTGCTCGCGCGTCAAGTCATGACGCAACTCGAGCTTCGTCGCGCCATATTCCAACTCGAGGACACGCTCGGCAATCTCGCGCCGACCGCTACGGCCACGCCTGCGCCTTCGAGCGTCGACTCCGAGGTCGTCCGCAACGTCGACGCCGTTGCGGACCGCGCTCGAACGCTACTCGTGCAAGGCGCCGCCAGCGGTCCCATGGAAGATCGTATTCGCGGACTCCTCGGGCGTCTCGAAAAGCTGCAGGGCGCAGTCAGAAGGTAGCGACGAGCGCACGTGTCATCTTCGCGGCCCACGCCCAACAAGAAAGCGATCGGCATCGACTACGCGATGCTGGTCGGTGACGTTCAAGATCTCCGCGCGTTCTCACTCGCCTGCGAAGTGCTGTCGCTGACTGCAGTCGGCAAAATAATGGGAGAAAGCAAGGCCACGATCAGCCGGCGAATCTCTCGACTGGAGGCGGCACTCGGAGTCGTGCTTCTTCGGCGCTCTTCACGAGGCATCGCGGTGACGGGCGATGGCGCCGCCTATCGCGCGCGTGTCGCCGAAGTGCTCGACCTACTGAGTGACGCAAATGCAGCGGCGACCCACGAGGGACGAGCCACCCCCGCGGGCGAGCTCCGCGTGAGCGTGCCGCCGGGATACGCGAATGCACTGGCGCCGATCTTCGCGGGATTTTGCACTGCGTTCAAAGAGGTCGTCCTCGTCGTCGACGTGTCGTCACGCTTCGTCGACCTCGAGGCCGAACACTTCGACATCGCACTTCGCGCAACCTCGAAGCTCGCCGATTCGTCACTCGTCGCGCTTCGCGTGAGCGAGCCACAATCCGACGGTGTCTTCGTCGCCTCCCCTGCTTACTTGAAGGAAACCGGCGCGCCCCGACGTCCCCGCAACCTCGACGCGCATCGCATCGTCAGCCATGGGGACAACTCAGCGCCGGCGGTCCTCCCGCTGTCGAATCGAAAGAGCGACGAGTCGCTCGAGCTTCGCCTTCCCGTTTCGGTCGTCGGATCCGATCTCGGCTTCCTGAAAGAGATGGTTTTGAGCGGCGCCGGCATTGCGATCCTGCCGCGCATCAACGTGCAGCGGGAGCTCGACGAGGGTCGCCTCGTTCACGTCCTGCCGGACTGGGTTTGGCACCGGATGAACCTCTTCCTCATCTATCGCGGGAAACCCTTCGTCTCGCGAAAAGTGCGCGCCTTTCTGGATTACATGCGGAGCGAATTGAGCCGAAACGGTGCGTTGCAGAAAGTGAAACGCGGCGTTGTCGAGTGATGCATAGCTGGGAGCTCTGCTGCGTCTTAGCTTCCCTTCATGTCCAACACACTGAATGGGAAGGTTGCATTAGTCACCGGCGGCAGTAGCGGAATCGGGCTCGCGATCGCACGCAGATTCGTCGACGAGGGCGCCCACGTCTTCATCACGGGGCGCGACGAGACCGCGCTCGAAAAGGCACGCGCCACGATCGGCAAGAACGTCACCGCCGTGCAGGGCGACGCGAGCAAAGAAGCGGATCTCGACCGTCTTTTTGCGACCGTGAAGGCAGAAAAGACAAAGCTCGACATCGTCGTCGCCAATGCCGGAGCCAACGTGAATGCAACGCTGGCAGACACGACGGCGAATCAGTTCGACCTCGTGTTCGATCTCAACGTGCGCGGCACGTTTTTCACCGTACAAAAATCACTGCCGCTGCTCGCGGCCGGCGCATCGATCGTGCTCGTCGCCTCCGCGCTGAGCGGCAAAGGCCTACCGGGGTACAGCGCCTATAGTGCGAGCAAAGCCGCCATTCGATCGTTTGGGCGCACGTGGGCCGCCGAGCTCAAAGATCGACGCATTCGCGTGAACACGCTGAGCCCTGGAGGCACTGACACTCCCTTTCTCTTTGGCGACGCGACGCCTGCGCAAGTCGAAGAGCAACGTGCAGCGTACGGAGCTTGGATTCCACTCGGGAGGCTGGGAAGACCCGAAGAGATCGCCGCGGCCGCGCTCTTTCTGGCTTCGAGCGAAAGTAGCTACTCGACGGGAATGGACCTCGTAGCCGATGGCGGCTTCACGCAGCTTTGACGACTCCGCGCGTCAGTTTCTGGCGCGCTCAACCATGTGGCAGAGCATGCTCCGCGATACGCCCAACGTTCGCGCAGCCTCACTCGGGTTTCCGTCGGCTGCGAGAACGGCGGCGTTCACCGCGGGACTTTTTTTCGCATGTTTTCTGCGCTCGCCACGAAGGTCGATTCGACCCTATGAACGAGTGGAGAGATCAGACAGTCGTGGAAGCGCTCAATGCAGACATCAAGGTCACGAAATCTGCCGACGAGTCGGCAAGATTTCCGATTGCCGACGACAGTCCGCAGCTCACCCCTCAAGCGAAACGTCTGCTCCCCTGGCTCGTTGCCGTCGCCTTCTTCATGGAGGCGCTCGACACGACGATCTTGAACACGGCCGTCCCGACGATGGCCAAAGCTCTCGACGTCGCGCCGTTGAGCCTGAAGTCGGTGCTCACGAGTTACACGCTCGCGCTCGCCGTGTTCATCCCAGTGAGCGGTTGGATCGCAGAGCGCTTCGGCACGCGGCGCGTGTTCGCGACGGCGATCGGTCTCTTCACGCTCGGCTCGATGCTGTCCGGCGCCACGAACAGCCTGCACCTTCTCGTCGTGTGCCGCATCATCCAAGGAATCGGCGGCGCGATGATGGTGCCCGTGGGACGTCTGACGATGGTGCGCGCATTCGCACGCGGTGAAATCGTCCGCGCGATGAGCTTCGTGGCGATTCCTGCGCTCATCGGGCCGCTCATCGGTCCTCTCGCAGGAGGCTTGCTCGTCCACTATGCACATTGGCGCCTCATCTTTTTCGTCAACGTGCCCATCGGCTTGCTGGGCCTCTACATGGTGTGGCGTCACCTCCCGGACTACCGCGCGAAGGATCCCCATCGCCTCGATGTCGTAGGCTTCGTGCTCTTCGGCGCAGGCGTCGCCTTGCTCTCTTACGTCCTCGAAGTGTTCGGCGAACACACGTTGAGCGGCCTCGAAATCTCGGGGATACTCGGCGTGGCGCTCGCGTTGCTCTTCACGTACGGAGTTCATGCGAGCCGGCGAAGATGGCCGCTCCTCCGACTCTCTCTGTTCAGCATTCGCACGTTTCGCGCTTCGATCCTCGGCGCCTTCCTCGCGCGGCTCGGCGCGGGAGGCATGCCGTTCCTCCTGCCGCTTCTCTATCAGGTGGGCCTCGGCTACTCCGCCGTCCAATCGGGCCTTCTCTTGCTCCCTCAATCGATCGCCGCGATCGGTCTGCGCTTCATCGTGCCGACGATCCTCGCGCGCGTCGGATTTAGAACGGTGCTCGTGTTCAACACCGTCGCGATGGGCGGCATCATCGCGCTCTTTTCGACCGTCGGAGCCGCGACGCCACCAGCTGTCATCGCGGTTCAGGGGCTCTTCTTCGGCTTCTGCTCTTCGCTGCAGTACAGCAGCATGAACACGCTCGTTTACGCAGACGTACCCGTTCAAGAGACGAGCATGGCGAGCACGCTCGCGAGCACGTTCCAGCAGCTTTCACTCAGCTTCGGCGTGGCGGTCGCTTCCCTCGCAACGGCGCTCTTCGTCCCCGATCGCTTTCACTCGGACTCTACCCAAATCGTCCACGGCCTGCATCGCGCGCTCCTTACGTTGGGTGCCGTCACCGCGCTCTCCGCGTGGCTCTTCTTCGATCTCAAGAAGGACGATGGCGCGAACGTGAGTAGGCACGTCACGAAGTAGGGCGTGGCTCGCCGCGCGTAGCCTCGCGTTGGGCGCGCGCTGCAGCGTCGGCCTTTTTGCGCATGCGAGAGTTGAGCATCTCGACGACGAGCGCGAAGACCATCGCCGAGTAGACGTACTTTTTGTCGATGGGCGCGCCCACGCCTTCGGTGATCAGCATGAGGCCGATCATCATGAGGAAGCTCAATGCGAGCATCTTGAACGTCGGGTGTTCGTCGATGAACTTCGTCACTTTGGCCGAAAAAATGCCCATGAAGGTCACGGCGATGAGCATCGCGACGATCATGATCCAGAGATCTTTCGCCATCCCGATCGCCGAGATGACGGAGTCGAGCGAGAACACGAGATCGAGCAACACCAACTGCACGATGACGGGAACGAAGGCCCCGCCCCTCTTTTTCGCGGCGCGCTCGGTCGCGTCGTCACCCACGACCTTCTTGTGAATCTCGATGACGCTCTTCGCGAGAAGGAACGCGCCGCCCGCAAGCAACACGAGATCGCGCCCGGTGACGGCGTCGACGTGGTGATTTTTGACCCAATCCTCGGGGATCCATCCGACGGACGACCAATGAAAAAGTGCGGTGTCGAGGCCCATGACCCACTTGATGGCCATGAGCAGCGCGATGCGGGCAACGAGCGCGAGGCTGATGCCCACGAGACGCGCAGACGACTGCTGCTTACTGGGGAGCGTGCTCACCAGAATCGACATGAATACGATGTTGTCGATTCCCAAGACGACCTCCATCAAGGTCAACGTGAGAAGCGGGAACACGAACTCCATCGGCAAACCTTAGAATAGTTTTCTGGCCGTGGGCGATCGCCAAATGCCATGAAATCGCGTCTCCAGCGACATAGCCCGCGCCCCGGCGGCACACTGTGGCACGAGGGAACCTCGCGTTTCTTCGAGCGACGGGGGATTCGGTGGCAGTCGCTGCACGCTCTTGACCGGCACGCAGGTTGCTCTGTCCGCGGCATGCCGCCGAGCGAGACGAAACGCGCTTACGAGGTCAAGCGCCTCCGCGCGGCCATGGGCGTCCTCGCGGTGATCGTCGCCCTCGTGTACGTGCTCACGCTGTTTCCGGGCGTTGGCGGACGCGTGAACGCCGGCGACTCGGCGAAGTTTCAATTCATCGGCC
>JAHFDV010000218.1:1771-9371 GCA_023248815.1 Myxococcales bacterium | reverse complement strand
GATCCGAAAGTTCTATTCAACGAGGCGATTTCGACGCGCCCCGAATTGAAGAGCTTCATGATCAACGCCGAGGCGCTGCAAAAGCAGGCGTCTGCGGCGATGGCGTTGGCTTACCCATCCCTCAGCGGATTCGGCTCGGCTCTTTATGCGAATCCGAACCAGCGAAGATTTCCGCTCGAGCAAACGTGGTTCGGCACGTGGGAAGTCGGCGCGCAAATCAACTGGTCGCCGAACGACGTCTTCACGGGACGCGCCAACAGCGCAGAGCTCCAGGCCCGAGCGGAACAGCTCGTAGCGCAAGCCGCCGCGGTTCGTGACAGCGTCGCCATCGAGATCACGCAGGCGGTACAGGGAATCAAAGAGGCCGAGTTCGCGCTCGAAACGACGAAGCGTCAACAAACGAGCGCAGAGGAAGCGTATCGCGTTGCGCGCGAGCTCTTCCTGAATGGCCGTGCGACCTCGACGACGCTGACGGATGCGGAAACCGAGCTCACGCGCGCTCGACTCGAAGGAGTGAACGCGAGCGTCGACGTGCGCACCGGGCACGTTCGCTTGCGGCATGCCGTCGGTCGCGATGCGAATCTCGCCAAAGTGATCAATCCGTAAATGCGCCTCCCTGCGCGCGCGATCGCAGTGGCTGTCGCCGCTCTCTCGTTCGCGCCGCAGCGTGCTCTCGCCAACGGACGGTTCCCAGCCGCCAACCAACTCGTCGTATCCCCTACGACTCCTTCGAAGCTCGTTCTCCGAACGACCTATGGCCTCGCGATAAGCAACGACGCCGGCGGCTCGTGGTCATGGGTATGCGAACGATCCGTCGGCTTCGCGGGCATTCAAGATCCGCCGCTCGTCATTACGGCCAGCACGCACATCGTGGCGGGCCTCCAAGAGGGTCTCTCGGTCTCTCCGGACTTCGGCTGCTCCTTTGCGTTCGCGGGCGGCGCAGAAGGCCGCAGTCGCATCGTCGACACGGTTCGTCATGCGGCTTCCACGGCATCGGGCTCGAGCGAAGAAGTGTTGGCGCTGGTCTCGAATCTTGCGGGCGATGCGGGACGCACGAACGTCATTGCGCGATCCGAAGAGCCGTTCACCGCATTCGATGTCCTCGGCGTGCCGCTTCCTTCGGATGTCCTTCCCGAGACGCTCGAAGTCGCCACGACCGACGCGCGGCGCATCTACGCTTCGGGACAAAGAGGCACGGGTGACACGTCGCGCGCGTTTCTTTTCGCGAGTCGCGATCGCGGCACCACGTGGGTCGAGCACGAAATCGCGGTGTCAGGCTCGGAAGTCGCCTATGTGTCGGCCGTCGATCCCAAGAATGCCGATCGCGTCTACTTGCGCACGCTCGGTAACGAGCTGAGTCGTCTCCTCGTGAGCGACGACGGTGGCGCGACGTTCGTCGAGGCATTTCGTTCGACGCGACCGCTTCTCGGATTCGCGCTGAGCGCTTCGGGAGATCGCGTCTATGTCGGCTCGAGTGCGGGTCTCTACTCCTCGGACACGAGCTCATTCGTGTTCGCGCAGACCGCGAAGTTTTCGGTGCAGTGCCTCACGATGGATGGCGACCGTCTCTATGCGTGCGCGGCGGAGTCCAATGCCGGTTTCATCCTCGGACGCTCGCTCGATCAAGGTTTCACATTCACGCCCCTCTTGAAGCTCGCGGGGCTCGATGGGCCGCTCGCTTGTCCCGCGGGAACGACGACGCGCGCCTGCGAGGGAGAGTGGCCCGCAACGCGTGAGCTGCTCGGGGGTTCCAACGAAAACGATGCGGGCGCGGATGCTGCTCCGCGCACTCCTTTGAACGACGATTCGAGCATCGAGGGCGGCGCGGGGTGCGCGACGAACGACGGCGCAAAAAAGGCGCTCTTCGCGCCTTTCATGCTGTTCGTTTTTGCCGTCTCGCGTCGGATCCGCAACCGGCGCGAACCCTAGCTCAGACCTCGAACTCGGCCTTTTCCATGAGCTCGGTGACGCGCCAAAGGAAGTTGTTGGCGGCGACGCCGTCGACGACGCGGTGGTCGTAGGAGAGCGCCATGTACATGATGGGGTGAATCGCGATGAGGTCTTCGCCGCTCGGGCCTTCGATGACGACGACGCGCTTTTGAATCTCGCCCATGCGCAGAATGCCGACGTTCGGCTGATTGATGATCGCGCCGCCGAAGAGATTGCCCTTGAGGCCGGGGTTCGTGATCGAGAACGTCGCGCCGCTGAGATCGTCCGCGGTGAGCTTGCCCGTGCGCGCACGCTTGGCGATGTCGTCGATTGCGCGAACGACGCCCTTCACGCCGAGCTCGTCGGCGCGTCGAATGACCGGGACGACGAGACCGTCCGGCGAGTCGACGGCGACGCCGAGATTCACGTCACGGAAGATGACGTACGAGTCGTCGAGGACGCGCGCGTTGAGCGCTGAGTTTTCACGAAGAGCGCGAGCTGCAACGCCGACCACGAAGGCGAGCATCGTGAGGGGCATGCCCTCTTTCTTGTAACGCTCTTTGTGAGCATCGCGCAGCTGCGAGGCTTTGAAGAGATCGACTTCGGCCACCGTGACGACGTGCGGCGAAGCGAACTTCGAATACGTCATGTGGTCTGCCGTGATGCGGCGACGACGCGTGAACGGAATGACCTTGTCGCCGTCCTTGGGGCGATATTGCGGCACCTTGAATGCGCCAAAACCGAGGCCGGGGATCGGTGGAACGAATCCGCCGCTCTGATTCACGATCGCGGCGAGGTTCTGCGCTGCGGCGGGAGACTTGCCCGTTGCGGCGGCAGCTGGCGCGCCTGCTGCTGCCGGAGCAGGCTGCGCGCCTTTCGCACGGCTAACGTCGTCCATCGTGATGCGTCCCATCTCGCCCGTGCCGCGCACGTTCGAAAGGTCGACGCCTTCTTGGCGCGCGCGATCGCGAACGGCGGGTTGCGCGAGAACGTCACGCGAGGTGCCATTGCCGGAGCTTGCAGCGGGGGCAGGTGCGGCTTGTGCGGGCGCGGCCGGTGCCGCTTGTGCAGACGAAGCTTGTTGCGCAGCCGCGGGAGGCGCAGCGTCTCCAGAGGCCTTCTCTGCAGGCTTCGCAGCGCTCTCGAAGTTTCCTTCTTCGAGCTGACAGAGGAGCGCGTTCACGGGGAGCACGGAACCCTCGGCGGCGACTAGCTTCGTCACGCGACCGTTCACCGGCGAGGGAAGCTCGTTGTCGGCCTTGTCCGTCGCGATCGAGACGATGGGCTGATCTTTTTTGACCACATCGCCTTCGGCGACGAGCCACTTCGCGATGGTTCCCTCGGAGACGCTTTCTCCAAGTTGAGGCATGAGGACGTCGGTCATGGGCGAAAGTTATTACGCCCGCCGGGCTTCGAGCGCAATGCTCACCGCGTGGAGAAACGGCCCCTTCACGGTCCTATCGGCGGTCAAATACGCTCGAACTGCGCCATGAAATACCCGTCCGTCCCGTGAAGGTGCGGAAGGAGGCGCAGCGAGTTTTTTCCGCCCGAAATCTGCGCGAATGGCTGGTCAGAAAACGGGAGCGGACCTAGCGAGTCCGGGAATGCGCGCACGACGCCTTCGCACTCTTCTTCGAGAATGCTGCACACGGAATAGACGAGGCGGCCCCCTTTACGAAGGAGGCTCGACGCCTGCAGCACGATTGCCTTTTGCAGCTCGATGACTTCCCGCAGCGCTTGACGGCTCTTTCTTCCCGCGAGCTCGGGACGACGACGAATCGTCCCCGTTCCCGAGCACGGTGCATCGACGAGAACGACGTCGTAGTCGGCTTCGAGTCCGCCGTTTCCGATCGTCCAGTCGATTGCGAAGGTCTCGATGTTGCCTAGTCCGATGTGTTTGGCCACGCGCGAGAGCTCCTCGAGCTTGGCGGGATACCGATCCACGGCGTGCACTCGAGCCGTCGCATCACGCGCGGCAAGAAGGAGCGACTTGTTTCCGCGCCCCGCACACGCATCGAGAATGCGTGCGCCTTTCGGAGGCGACGCCGCGAGCGCGATCACTTGCGAGCCCTCCTCTTGAACGGCGATCTTCCCTTCCGAGAACCCCGGGAGCGTTCGTACGTCGCCACGGAAGCGCGCGGTGATTGCATGCGGCGAGAGATGCCCGGCGAGGAATTCGCCTTCGGGAACGGCCTCCGCGAGACGCTCGATCTGCGCTTGGCGATCTTCTGCGCGATACACGACGAGCGAAAGATCCGGAGCCTCTCCACCGCCGATGAGTCCATCGACTGCCGCCTCGTCGTCACCGAGCGACGCGCGGATCTTCAAGACGATCCAGTCCGGCACGGACGACTTCGCGATCGCCGCGCGATCGAGACGGACACCGCTCGCAGATACTTTTCGCAAGACGGCATTCACGAACGCAGCCGGCTTCGGCCCGAGCTTCTCGCGAACGATCGTCACCGACTCCGAGACCGCAGCAAAAGAAGGAATGCGATCGAGGACGAGAAGCTGGTACGCGCCGATGAAAAGCGCCGCGCGGACGGTCGGGTTCGCGGTACGGAGTGGCTTGGAGACGAATTTCGAGAGCTCTTTCGTCAGCGCCTCTTTGCTGCGAAGAACGCCGTAGACGAGCTCCGTTGCGAGGGCACGCTCGGATGCCACGATCTTGATCGCACTCGTGAGCTCGCCGTCGAGAACGGTGGCGGCAAACGCTTCGTCGCGTTCGACGCGCTCGATGACGCGCACGGCGATGTCACGCGCCGAGAGCGCACGCGAAGGCCCGCGCTCTTGCGCAAGTTTCGTGACCGGCGCAACCGGCTTCATCGACATGACGCGCAATCGCTCAAGGAGCTTCTGCTTGAATACGAATGGCGGCGGGCGACGGGAAGGTCGTGCTGTTCGGGTCGTACGGCTGCGCGAGCACGACTCCTTTTTCACAGGCCTTGAGAGTCATGCCTGCGGCGTTCGCCTTCGTGAGGCCCTGGCACCATTTGGACCCGCCCGCCTCTGGGCTGAGCGGTTTGCCCTCGGCGATGCGCGTGCACGAAGCACGCTCTGCAGCGCTCGTGGGAACGTGGTCGTAAGGGTAGAACGCGAGGATGAGGTCGTCCTGAGCAGAGCCGACGACCTTGCAGACGCCCCAAGCAGAGATGACGATCGGAGATGCGGAAGTGTTCTGCACGACCCAGCCGAGCTGCGGCATGGTCGTCGACGTCGACGCGGTCGCAGGGCAGGACGAAGCCGAGAGGCGTCCGTACTTCGTCGTGGGCCAATTCAACGACAGCGTCACCGCTGCGGCGGGGCCATTGAACGCGCGATCGACACCCGTCGACGTGCATGCGACGTCGACGTTCACCGCTGCCGAAGTTCCGCCGACGATCGCAGGATTCGTGACGGTGACGGCGAAAGAGCCGACGGACGTGAGCCCCACGGAGGGCAAGGCCGCATTGAGCTCGGTGCTGCTGACGAACGTGGTCGAGAGAAGAAGCGAGCCGAACTTCACGGACGCGCCTTTTGCGAATCCCGTTCCCTTGAGGTTCAGCGTCTGATCGCCAGCACCGTACGTGATCTTGTTCGGACTCACCGTCGAGAGCACGGGCACGGGATTGCGAATGTCGAAGAGGCGCGGCGTGCTCACGCCACCGCCCGGGGGTGGCGTCGTGACGACGACCGGAACGCTGAGCGAGCTCGAGAGCTGCGCTTGCGGAATCGTCGCGACGATGGTCGTCGCCGTCACCGACTTCACGGTGAGCGGCGTGCCGTTGAACGACACCGAGGCATTCGCGACGAATCCAGTTCCACTGACGGTCACGTCGATGGGTCCGTCACCAACATAAGCGAACGACGGCGAGATAGATGCAACCTGCACGCTTCCGGGATTCTCGACGATGAACGCCAGCGTCTCGGAGACGGCGCCATCCGGCACTTTTTCGTTGGGCGGAGGATTTTGCACGAGAACCGAACGGCTTCCCGGGGACACGAGGACCTTCGCGGGAATGACGGCGGTGATGCTCGTCGGCGATCCCGAGAGCGTCGTCAGCGCGGTGCCATCGAGCATGACGGTTGCACCGTCGGCGAAACCGGTGCCGAGCACCGTGATGGGAAGATCGGCGGATCCGGAAGCGGCGCTCACGGGAGACAGGCGCTCGGCCGTGGGCTTCGGATTTTGCACTTCGAAGTTCCGCGCGACGCTGTCGCCACCGCCGGGCGCCGGCGTCGACACGATGACGTGCAGCGTTCCCGCCTTTTCGAGGATGTTGTTCGGCAAGGAGGCGCGGAGCTCGTTGACCGCGAAGTAGGTCGTCTGGAGCTTCACCCCCTCGACGCGAGCTTCGGAGGTCGGCGAAAATCCGTCTCCCGTGAGGACGAGCGTCGGGCCTACCGAACCAACGAGCGCGCTCGTTGGAGCGATCGCCGCGAGCACCGGCTTCGGATTGGCGTCTCCCGGGCCCGTGTCGGAGCCGGGAACGACACTCGTGTCCTTGCCGGCGTCTTTGGTTCCCTCGGCGAGCTGGTTGGGATCATCCGAACAAGCAAAAGCAAATAAAAGCGCCCCAAGAGCGATGACTGGGACGAACGTGCGGTTCATTGGTGGACCTCGATAATTGTGCTCGTTTCAGCACATTAAGAGCGTGAGTGCCAGGTCAGAGAGGCTGAAGAGCGCTTTGCCTCGAACAGCGGCGAAGGGACGAATGGCGGGCCTCACCCGAATAGTTCTTTGATTTCACCGAGCAGGAACGGAAGACGTCGGTCTACGTCGTTCTTGAAGGCTATCACCGTCAGCGCCCCGAGGAGCGTCATGCCCAAAAGACTGGCCATTTGGCGTGTGCGGAGAGCGAGCGGGCGGCGGCGGACGGCTTCGACCAGCAAAAAGACCACTTGGCCGCCGTCGAGAACGGGAATGGGCAGAAGGTTCACGAGACCGAGGTTCACCGAGATGACCGCCATCGCCCAAAGAAAGTACGTCGCGCCGCGCGCTCCGGCCTCGCCTGCGATGTCGAGGATCGTGATGGGCCCCGTGACCGTGCTCAAACTGATCTTGCCGGAGAGCACGCGCAGGATGCCGATGGCGACGAAGCGCGTGACGGACAGCGACTCTTCGAATCCGCGTGCGACGGCATGAAAGAAACGATGGGGCGTCGCGACCATGACGTCTTTCGCGTGCGGCAAGTCGTGCGTCGTCCGAAAAACATAGCGCGTGTAGGCCTGCGCAAACTCGTCTTCCCACGCCTCGCGCTGAAGTTGAAAGACACCGCCCATTGGCTCGCCGAGGCGCGTCCAACGCAAGTCATGCGGCGTCGTCGGCTCTTTCAAAAGACGCGATCGCAAATCGCCGAAAGATCCAAGCGGCTTTCCGTCGAGATCCGTCACGCGATCGCCGGGGCGAAGTCCTGCCTTCCACTCACTCGATTGCTCGGGAACGTAAGCGATGAACGCATCGGCCGACTCGATGCCGTTGCGTTCGACCATGTCTGCGTAACGGCCCGCGTAGGTCTCGGGGCGCGTCGCATCGGCGGGCCGCTCTTTCGGGCTCAATGTCGCCATGGCCGTGTCGAAGAGCGCGATTTCTGAGAGACCATTCGTCGCCGTCGAAAGCGGGCGCGGGCGCAAATAGGTGATGAGCAGCGCTTCGCCGCGATTCTTCGAGAGCAGGCTCACGAGCTCGACC
>JAHFDV010000218.1:0-1761 GCA_023248815.1 Myxococcales bacterium | reverse complement strand
CCAAGCGTTCGATGCGCTGGCCATTCACGAGAACGATGCGGTCGAACGTGCGAAGACCCGCGCGATACGCCGGTGAGTCCGGGCGAGACACGCCGATGACGGGCAGCGAGAAGTGCGCGCCGATGCCGATGCGGCCCACCGCTTCGATGATGCCGGCGCCACGCGTTTCGTTCTCGGCTTCGGGAGTCACGCGAACCTCGAGCTCCGTGCCTTCGCGTTCGACGAGAAGTGGAACCGAGTGTCCGGCGCGCTCCCCGATGAGCCGCTGCACTTCCGGAAACGTTTCGACCTCGCGCCCTTCGACGGCGATCACGCGATCGCCCGGAAATAGCAGGCCATCGGAGGGACGCCCCGCAGCGACGGTCCCAACGACTGGCGAAAGCATCTCGCGCTCTTCGAGATAGACCGAAGTGTAGATCGCGATCGGAAAGACGAGATTCATCGCCGGTCCCGCGAGAATGATGAGGAACCGCTTCCACGTGGCTTGCGCTTCGTAGGTGCGCGGCAGCTCTTCGGGCGGAATGGGTTTCTGCGCGCGCGAGGACTCGAGCATCTGCACGAAACCGCCGAACGGAAAAAGTCCGAGGCAGTACTCCGTCTCTTTGCCTCGGAAGCGGAGCACCTTCGGTCCGAATCCAACCGAGAACGTCAGCACCTTCACGCCGAAGAGCTTCGCGAGCGCGAAGTGCCCCGACTCATGGACGAAGATGAGCGAGCTCGTCAGAAGGAGAAAGTAGAAGAGGTCCATGCTCGCGCGGCCGAGCACCTTAGCTGTAATTGCGCTTCGGGACGAGTCAGGGCGCTTTCAGCGAATCGAGGGCGGCGCGAAAGAGCAACGCGCCGTCAGTGCCGCCGTGGTGGGGCTCGGTCATGCGTTCGGGGTGAGGCATGAGCCCGAGAATATTTTTCTTCGGGCCACCGTAGAGCCCAGCGATCGCTTCTCGCGAGCCATTGGGATTCGCATTGCGCGAAGTTTCTCCCGCAGCATCGGCATAGCGAAAGGCAATCCTTCCTTCGCCTTCGAGGCGCTTCATCGTCTCGTCGTCCGCATGGAAACGACCTTCTCCATGCGCGATTGGTAAACGGAGAACGCGCGCTTCCGGCGAGAACGGGCCGCGGTGTTCGGTGCGAACGAAGATGTCGCGACAGTCGAAACGGCCGTGATCGTTTCGCAGGAGAGCTCCCGGGAGAAGGCTCGCTTCGACGAGAATTTGAAATCCGTTGCACACTCCGAGGACGAGGCCACCGCGGTTCGCGAACGTGCGAACGGCTTCGAGGATGGGCGCTGTCTTCGCGATCGCGCCAGCGCGAAGGTAATCGCCGTAGCTGAAGCCGCCCGGCAACGCGACGAAGTCGACGTCGATTGGAAGCTCGCGCTCGGTGTGGGCGACGCGCGTGATTTTGGCGCCGCACACAAAGCGAAGCGCCGCGATCATCTCTTCTTCGGCGTTGGTGCCTGGGAAGGGAACAATCGCGGCGTGCATCGAAGCTCGTGCGAGGTGACCGTGCCGACCGGAAAACGGCTCAGCTACCGGACTTGTTGGCCTCGCAATTGGCTGATCTCAGACGTAGTTACGTTCTTCGCGTTCCTGCTCTTCTTTGCAGGCAATGCACTTGTCCGTCTGCGGACGCGCTTCGAGGCGGCGCGCGGGAATCTCTTCGCCACACGACTGACAGACGCCGAACGTGCCGTCTTCGATCTTCTGAAGAGCGAGCACGATCTTGTCGAGGTTGTTCTTCTCGCGACGGCGCTGGTTCAGG
>JAHFDV010000217.1 GCA_023248815.1 Myxococcales bacterium | reverse complement strand
CGTGCCGCGTTGCGCTCGAGTTTTTGCGCGACGAGACGAAGACGCGCGTCGTCGTGGATCCGTTTTGCGGGCGAGGGACGGTGCTCGCGGTCGCGAATGCGATGGGATTCGAAGCGCTAGGAGTCGACCTCGGCGGGAAGCGCTGCAAGGCTGCGCGCAAGCTCACGATGGAGGACTTGGAGAGAGATAGGGGGCTGGACGGTGGCTCGGCCAGTGAGAGCGACTGATCCTAAAACGCGTGTCGCGGAGATCCTTCGCACCAAGTCGTGATGCGCGGATGCGCTCCAAAAGAGCGTGCGATCAGCCCGGCGCGATGCGTCGATACAGCGCTTCGTAATAGCCCACGCGCTCTTCCCACGCGTGCGAAGCGCTCATCGCGTTGCGCTGGACCGTTTGGAAACGCGCGCGATCGGGGCCACGTCCGCTACCGAAAAGATTGAGCGCGTATTTCAATGCGAACGTCAGCCCTTCGCCGTTGAAGTGATCGAACACGACGCCGTTGCCGGTACCCGTGCGCGCGTTGAAGAGCTGCACCGTGTCGGCGAGACCGCCCGTGCGATGAACGATCGGCACAGTGCCGTAGCGCAATGAGTAGAGCTGGTTGAGTCCGCACGGCTCGTAACGCGAAGGCATCAAGAACATGTCGGCGCCGGCTTCGATCTGATGTGCGAGCGGCTCGCTGAAACCGCGCTTGTACGCGACCTGCTTGGGAAAGCGTCGCGCGAGCTCCCCGAAGAACTGCTCGTACTTCGGCTCGCCGGTTCCGAGAACGACGAGTTGCACGCGACTGTGGCGCAGCATTCCCGGGAGAACGTCGACACAGAGGTCGAAACCCTTTTGCCAAACGAGGCGCGAGACGATGCCGATGAGCGGAACGTCGTCGACGTAGGGCAGGCCCCCCGCGCGCAAGAGGACGCGCTTGTTTTCCTCTTTGCCTTCCAAAGTGTCGACCGAGTAGCGGACGGCGATCTTTTGATCGCGCTCGGGGCTCCACTCGTCCTCGTCGATTCCATTCAAGATGCCGAAGAGCACGTCACGGCGACCGCGGAGGAATGCATCGAGTCCGACGCCGTGTTCTGGCGTTTGAATTTCGCGCGCGTAGGTCGGGCTCACCGTCGTGATCACATTCGCGTAGAGGATACCCGTGAGGAGGAAGTTGATGCGTCCTTCGCGCAGGTGATCTTGATGGAAGCTTCCGGCGGCTCCCGCAAGGCCCGTCTCCGGAAGAACGTGCGCGCCGAACGTTCCTTGGTGCCCGATGTTGTGAATCGTGAGCACCGTGCGCGTTCGTGAAAAGAGGCGGTCCCACGCGTAGACCGTGCGGAGCATGAGCGGCAGAAGCGCCGTCTGCCAATCGTTGGCGTGGACGATGTCGGGAGCGAATTGCAGCGCTTGGCAGAGCCTGAGAGCAGCGTGCTGGAGGACGCAGAACCGCAGATGCTCGTCGCTGTCGGAGGTGTAGATGTTGGGGCGATCGTACAGGCCCGGACAGTGAATGAAGTAGACGGGGACTTCGGTCCCAGGGAGCTTGGAGCTGTAGACGGAGAAGGGAACGCGCGTTCCTCCGAGATCGATCACGGTCTCGCCGAGAACGGGCTCGAATTGGCGGTCCTTCGTGCGAACGCGCTGATACATCGGAACGACGACGCGCACGTCGTGCCCGTTCTTGCCGAGGTAGCGGGGAAGGGCGCCGGCGACGTCGCCGAGGCCTCCAGTTTTTGCAAACGGCGCGACCTCGGCCGAGACGAAAAGGACGTTCACGGCGGCGTCTATACTTCATTCGTCCGTGAACACACACGTCCCTTTTCGCTGCGCGAAAGTGAGGTCTCCGCGCGACAACCCATCGCTGCGCGCCTTTCGGACGAAAAGCTCCAAAGGAAGCGCCGAGACGCTGCGCGGAGCGTGATATACGGTGCGCCCATGCCGGTCGACGTCGTCTTCATCGAACCTTGTTTCCCCGCGAATCAGCGCGAATTCGTGCGTGCACTCGCTTCGGTGGGCGCGCGCATCACAGGGATTGGTGAGCGGCCGAAAGACGCTCTGGGGGACGAGCTTCGCTCACAGCTTTTTCACTACGAACAAATCGGAAACGTGACCAACGCCGATCAAGTCGAACGCGTCGTCCGTTGGGTCCAGCAAAAGGGAATCCGCGTCGATCGCCTCGAAGCGGTCGTCGAGGCGCACGTGATGGCTGCCGCCGAAGTGCGCGAGCGCTGTGGAATCCCCGGGACGAGCGTCGAGACGACTTACCTCTGCCGTGACAAGCCGGCGATGAAGGAAGCCTTGCGCAAAGCGGGCATTCCTTGCGCAGCCTCTCTCGGAAGCAGCGACGTGAACGAGATCGTCGACTTCGCCAAGCGCGTCGGCTTTCCTCTCATCGTGAAGCCTCGCGACGGCGCAGGCGCTTCGGGAACGCATCGTGTCGACTCGCTCGCCGAGCTGCACGCCGCGCTCGAGAGCTCTGGCGTATCGCGCGGCCGCAGCGTCGCGATCGAAGAGTTCATCGAAGGTCACGAGGGTTTCTACGACACGCTCACGGTGAAGGGCCGCGTCGTCCACGACTTCGTGAGTCACTACTATCCGAATGTCCTCGAGGCCATGCGCACGCGCTGGATCTCGCCGCAGTACGTCAGCACGAACCGCATCGACGGCGACGGGTACGCGCAGCTCCGCGAAATGGGGCAGCGCGTGATCGAAGCGCTCGGCGTGGAGACTTCGGCGACGCACATGGAGTGGTTCTACGGGCCCAAGGGCCTGAAGTTCAGCGAGATCGGTTGCCGCCCGCCAGGCGTTCGCGCGTGGGACATGTATGCCCTCGGAAACGACTTCGACATCTACCGTGAATGGGCAATGACGGTCGTCCACGGAAGACCGAGCCAGCGCCTTTCGCGTCGCTTTTCGGCGGGTCTCATCGCCCTTCGCCCCACCCAAGACGGCACCATTCGGGGCTACCACGGCGTCGAAGAGATTCAGCGCGCCCTCGGTCCCGCCCTCATCGACATGCACTTGCCGCCACCGGGAACCCCGACGGGCGGAGTCGACGCGGGTTTCATGGCGAACGCTTGGCTGCGCGCGCGTCACGCCGACTACGACACGCTCCGCAAGATGCTCGACCACGTCGGTCAAACGGTGAAAGTGATCGCAAGCTAAGCGCGAGGCGGAGTTCGCGCTTCGCGGACGAGGCCGGCGAAGCGAGTCCGCCGGCAGAACCGTTCAATTGTGAGATGGGCTCGCGCGTTCGAATCTGATAAACACGAGGACATACCGAATGGTCGCCGCTTCACGAGCCATCGTTCTTTTAGGTGCTCAACGGTTCAATCCGACCCTCGGCGAGGCCGCCGATGAGCTGGGCGTTCGCGGGAAAATCGCGACGATCACCGCGGGCTGGCAAGAGCGTGAAACCGAAGACGACGATCTCCGCGAGCACCTCGGTGAGCGCACGATCAACTTGCGTCTTCATGCCCGCGCCGACGTCATCTTCCGTGAAGATCCCGAGTTCCGCGATGCGCACCGCGCGCGTCAAGCGCTGCTCCGTCATCGCCAGGACTTCTACCGCATTCGTTTGGAGCACGAGCTCGCCGCCCAACACGTGATTCGTAATCGCGTCGCGCCAGCCGAAATTCTCGCCGAAGAATCACGCGCATCGATTCAATCGATTCGTGACCTCGATCGGTGGCACCTCGAGCAGTGTTCGCACGTACGCCGAGACTTCGAAGAGAAATGGAAGTGGGTCGAGCGCGATGCGATCGCAAAGCAACGCGCCGAGCTCCAGAAGATCATCGGCGACGTCGACGCCGTCGCGATTGCGGGCGGTCACGTTGCGATCCTTTTGAACCGCCTCGAGCTCTTCGGCATCGCAGACTTTCTGAAGGGCAAGACGCTCTTCGCGTGGTGTGCCGGCGCGATGGCGCTCTCGGAGCGCGTCATTCTTTTTCACGATACGCCGCCGCAAGGTCCGGGCGCTGCAGAAGTACTCGATGCGGGGCTCGGTCTCGTGAAAGGGATCGTCGTTTTGCCGCAGTCAGAATTCCGCATCAAGCTCGACGACACCGCGCGCGTTCGCACGATGGCGCAGCGTTTCGCTCCGAGCACGTGTCTCGGAATGCCAGCGCGTTCGCGAATGACCGTTCGCCGTAACCGCTACTCGCACGTGCACGACATCGTGCAAATCGCCGTAGACGGCACGCACGCGCCGCTAGCTGGGGAGGCTGCATGATTGCTCCCTTGAAGATCGACCAGCTCCTCAAAGCCGGACCGACGAAGAGTCGAATCGACGCGTTCATTGCCGAAAACAAGTTTCCGATCGTCCAAGGCGAGCAGGCGACATTCGTGTTCCGTGGCCAAGCCGACAAGCTGATCCTCCGTCATTGGATCTACGGGCTCGAATCTGCGAACGAGCTGCAGCGCGTGCCCGAAACGGATCTCTGGCATCTCACGTTGGACGTGCCGCCGCGGTCACGTGTAGAATACAAGTACGAGATTCATCGCGGCAGCAAGAGCAAGTGGATCGAAGATCCGCTCAATCCGAATCGCGCGCGAGATCCCTTCGGCGCAAACTCGGTGCTCCAAGGTGAAGGCTACGAGCTCCCCGAGTGGACGAACCCCGACCCCGAAGCGCGCCCAGGCATTCTCGAACCGCTGAAGTTCGACAGCCCCACCGTCGGCGAGCGACACGGACACATCTATCTCCCCGCGCGATTCAGGCGTTCGCGTCAGTATCCGCTCCTCGTCGTTCACGACGGCAGCGACTACCTGAAATACACGCAGATGAAGACGGTGCTCGACAACCTCATTCATCGGCTCGAGATTCCGGACATCATCGTTGCGTTCACGGATTCGTCCGATCGCCTCCGCGAATACGGCAACGACGTCACGCACGCGCACTTCGTCACGGAAGAGCTCTTGCCCGAGCTCCAGCGTCTTTTGCCGCTCATTGATCGCCCGCAGGCGCGTGGCCTCATGGGCGCGAGCTTCGGCGCGGTTGCCGCCTTTTCGACGGCGTGGCGCTATCCGCGCGTATGGGGACGCCTATTGCTGCAGTCCGGATCGTTCGCCTTCACGGACATCGGAAAGCGCAATCACCGCGGTCCGCTCTTCGATCGCGTCGTCGAGTTCATCAACAACTTCCGTGACCAGCCGACGGCGATGAGCGAGCGCGTCTTCGTTTCGTGCGGCGTGTACGAGTCTTTGATTTACGAGAACCGCTCGCTCATTCCGCTCCTCGAAACTACGGGAATGGAAGTCAAATTCGTCGAAGCGCGCGACGGGCACAATTGGGAAAACTGGCGCGACCGTCTACGGGAGGGCCTCTCTTGGCTTTTCCCGGGTCCACTCATGTTCGTCTACGAATAGGGAAGTCATGGCAGAAGTCGTTCGACACATCGGTCTCTCGCTCGGCGCAGACATCTGCTGGCCGCTCTGCTTCGAAGCGTTGATGAAAAAGCTCGACCTGAGCATTCCCATAGGCGGCGACACGGTTCGCTTCGACGTGGAGCGCGTCTCCATCGAGCCCTTTGATCTTCGTCAGCCCTGCAAATACGACCTCGTCGTCGATCGCTTGACCCACTGGCTCCATACGAGTCGCGAGTGGATCAAAAAATCGATCGTGATGGACGACCTCTATGTGTTCAACAACCCGTGGAGCGTGCAGTCGAGCGAGAAGCACACGTCTTATTGCGCGATGATGAAGCTCGGGATGCCCATCCCCGAGACGTGGATGATCCCGCCGAAGACCTACGAGCCTTCGCCCGACCTCAAGCCCACGCTCAACCGCTACGCCAAGCTCTTCGACGTAGCGAAGATCGGCGACCAAGTCGGCTGGCCGATGTTCATGAAGCCCTACGACGGCGGCGGCTGGCGAGCCGTCACCAAGGTCGATGACGCCAAAGCCGCATGGAAAGCGTACGAAGAGAGCGGCAAGGCCGTGATGCATCTTCAGGCGGCGGTGAAAGACTTCGACCGCTTCGTGCGCTGCATCGGCTTCGGTCCGCAGACGCATTGCGTTCTCTACGACGCGGCGGCGCCGCTTCATGATCGCTACTCGCGCGAGAAGAATTTCATCGCGGCGAAAGAAGCCGATCACCTTCGCAAGATCACGCTCACGATCAACGCGTTCTTCGGCTGGGAGTTCAACTCCTGCGAGTCCCTTCGCCGCGATGGTGTCTGGTACCCGATCGATTTCGCGAACGCTTGCCCCGACTCGCAAGTGACGTCGCTGCATTATCACTTCCCCTGGCTCGTGAAGGCCTACTTGAAGTGGTCGATCTTCGTCGCCGCAACGAAGAAGCCGATGCAAAAGAACCTCGATTGGACGCCCTTTTACGAGGTCGCCAAGCTCGATCTTCCATATTCAGAAAAGCTCGATCGCTATGCGCGCATCGCCGAAGAGCGCTTCGAGACGGCCAAGTTCGAAGAGTTCTGCGCGAAGCATCTCTCGCACCTCGACGCGATCGTCTGGGAGTTCTTCGGGACCGAAGAGGCGAAGAGTGCCGTGCGTCAGAAGGTGCAAGCGCTCTATCCTGCGTACGAGGTCGAGGCGTTCACGGAGCTCTTCTGGACGCGAATCCAGGATTGGCGACGCGACAATCCGGTGTAGCCACCAGTTCCTGCCCAAGAACGCACTCAAATCGACTAGGAAGGCGCTCACCAAAAGCCATGTTCGAAAAGACTCGCTGGTACTCCCAACGCCTCCAAACCGAATCTACTTTTGCCCGTTGGGGCGTCACAGGGCAACCGATCCTCGTCTTCCCGACGGCCGGGGGTGACGCCGAGGAAATCGAGCGCTTTTTGATGATCAAGGTGCTGACGCCGCTCATCGAGGCGGGCCGCATCAAGATCTATTCAGTCGACAGCGTGGCCGGCAAAATGTGGCTCCAGCGCGATCTCAGCCCCGAGCACCGCATGTGGATGGTCCACCAGTTTCACCAGTACGTGAAACACGAGGTCGTCCCGGCGATCTACCGCGACTGCAAGACGGACGGCATTCCCATCTGGACGGCCGGCGCGTCGATCGGCGCGTTCCACGCGGCTGCAGTGACGTGCCGCTTCCCCGACATCTTCGAAAAGGCGCTGGCTATGAGCGGCACCTACAACATCTTGAAATTCATCGAGCGAAAGACGCCGACGGACTACTTCTTCGTCTCTTCGCCGCTACATTTCGTGCCCACCTTGAGCGGTCGCCATCTCGACAAGCTCCGCACGCGCCATCTCCAGATCGTCTCTGGCGAAGGTCGTTTCGAGGACATTACGGAGAGCTTCCGGCTCGCGAAGGTGCTCGGCGACAAGGGCATCCCGAACTACGTCGACTCCTGGGGACCCGATTGGACGCACGACTGGATCACCTGGCGAGCGATGATGCCGAAGTATCTCGAAGAATGGACGCGCTCCTGAGCGCTAAAACGTCTATTAATCGAGTTCCAATGCAGTACGGAAGATCGAGGCAACATTGAGCGACTCACAGAACGACGCCAACGCGCGGAAGTCGAAGCCCAATCGATTGTCGGGGCAAGAGAGGCGCGACTTCATGCGCGCGCTACTCGGAGATCTTCGTGCGCTCGAGCGCATGCTCCAAGAAAATATGTTCGAGCGCGGCGTTGCGCGCATCGGAGCGGAGCAGGAGCTCTTCTTGCTCGATCGCTCGCTTCACCCCGCGCCGCTCGCGATGAAGGTGCTCGATCGGCTCAAAGACTCGCACTACACGACGGAGCTCGCGCTCTTCAATCTCGAGGTGAACGCGGATCCGCAGCCGTTCTCGGGCAAGGGCATCTCGCAGATGGAGGACCAGCTCACGCACCTTTATGAAAAGGTGCGCAAGGTGATGATCGAGCTCGACGCGCAGCCACTCCTCACGGGAATCTTGCCGACGCTCGCGAAGTCCGACTTGGACCTCTCGAACATGGTGCCGAAGCAGCGCTATATGACGCTGAATCGCGCGATGAACGAAGCGCGCGGTGAGGCGTACGACTTTTCGATTCAAGGTCTCGACGAGCTCATCGTCAAACACGACACGGTGATGGTCGAGTCGTGCAATGCGAGCTTCCAGATGCATCTTCAAGTGAAGGAGCCGGAGCGCTTTCATCACTATTACAACGTCGCGCAGATGGTGCTCGCGCCGGTTCTCGCGGTAGCGACGAACTCGCCCGTCCTCTTTGGACGAAGGCTTTGGGCGGAAACGCGCATTCCACTTTTCGAACAAGCGTGTGACATCCGCACTCCTGGCAACTACCCGCGTGATCGCGCCGCGCGCGTGTTCTTCGGCAACGCTTGGGCAAAGGGCAGCGTGCTCGACCTCTTCAAAGAGAACATCGCGCGCTTCCGTGCGCTCGTCGGAACCGAGCTCGACGAAGATGCGAACGGTCGCTTGAACGAAGGGAAGATCCCCGAGCTCCACGCGCTTCGTCTCCACAACGGCACGATTTATCGCTGGAATCGCCCTTGCTACGGCATCTCCGAAAACGGTAAGCCGCATCTTCGCGTCGAGCTCCGAGTTCTCCCGTCCGGTCCCACCATCGTCGACGAAGTCGCGAACGGCGCGTTCTGGCTCGGTTTGATGAGCGAGCTCACGGAGACCTTGAGCGACGTTCCCTCACGCATGGACTTCGAAGTCGCACGCGCGAACTTCTATACGGTCGCGCGTGAAGGCATCGTCGCTCCCATCACGTGGCTCGACGGCGAAGAGGTGCTCGTGCACTCGCTCGTGCTCGATCGCCTTTTGCCCATCGCCAAGGCGGGGCTCTCGCGCGCTGGCGTCGACGACAAAGATTCGGACAAGTATCTCGGCATCATCGAGCAACGCGTGCGCTCGCTCCAGACGGGATCCCGCTGGGCACTTCGCTCGCTCGCAGGGATGAAGGGGAGCGGCTCCGTCGGCGAACGCCACGTCGCGCTCGTCAGTGCGACGATCGCGCGACAGGCTGAAAATAAGCCCGTTCACGAGTGGGAAAAGGCCGTCTTCGACGACGCTGGCAAGCGTACGAGTCAGCGCAAAGTCTCGCACTATATGAACACGAACCTCTTCACGGTTCAGGCGGACGATCCCGTCGAGCTCGTGGCCGACCTCATGAGCTGGGAAGCGATTCGCTATGTCATGGTCGAAGACGACAGCGCACATCTTCTCGGGCTCATTTCTTCTCGCGGCATCCTTCGCGCGATGATGACGCCGTCTGGGAACTCTCTCGACATCGACACGCCGAAGCCATCGGCATCGGACATCATGAAGCGCGACGTCGTCACGGTGACTCCGGACACTTCGACGACGGACGCGATTCTTCTCATGCAGAAGCATCGCGTGGGCTGTTTGCCTGTTTTGCAGGACGATCACGTCGTCGGAATTCTCACCGAGGAGAACATTCTCGGTGTCGCGATCGAGCTCGACCTCGTCGAC